>NZ_JARESU010000144.1:0-19508 GCF_046027075.1 Paraburkholderia sp. RL18-085-BIA-A
TTACGCCGGCAACCAGAGTCAGTGCTATGTCCGCATCCCGTTTGCCGACGTGATCGGCAAAACGGTGCGGATGACGGACATGATGGGGCCGACGAGTCTTGATCGCGACGGCAATGAGGTCGTCTCGCGCGGTCTTTATCTGGATCTGCCGCCTTGGGGTTATCACGTATTCGAGCTGACTTCATCTTGAAGGCGCCCGTCACCAGTTCGTCAACTGCGCCTGCCGTCTGACCCGCCGGCAACCGGTTACGACTCCCTTCGTCGCTCGCCCACCCGCATTATTCGCAATTCCCGAATACCCCATTCGCCAGTTGCCCCGTACCCCCCGCGCGTACTTGCGAATATCTTTGCCCCATCGACGCCCGACATCGCAACGCCGCTCCGACGCATCACAACATCTTTATTCCAACCACGATCGAGCGCAGCGAACGGCCCCGCCACGGACATCGACAACTCCGCGCCTCCGAAACCGCGGATCGCCGCAAGTTTGCAACTCAACCAACCCAACGGCGCAGCAAGCGCCAACAAAATGTCGTCCGTCTGCACAGAGGCCCGATCGACAACGTCCTCTGCGTGCACCGGGCGGCCAATGGAGACACAGATGAAAACGAACGACTGGGACGTGGCCTACGAATGGAAGGCCGTGGTGCTGCTGGCCCTCGGCTTCGGGCTGGTGGGGCTCGACCGGTGGCTGATTGCGCCGCTCTTTCCGTCCATCATGAAAGACCTGCATCTGAACGCGCAGGACGTCGGCAACTGCATCGGCATCCTCGGGCTTTCATGGGGGATTTTCGCGGCGCTGATGGGCGGCATCTCCGACAAAATCGGCCGTCGCAAAGTACTGATCCCGGCGATCCTCGTCTTTTCTCTGCTGTCCGGCTTTTCCGGGCTCGCCGGCGGCCTCGCGAGCCTGCTCGCCGTGCGCGCGCTGATGGGCGTCGCCGAAGGCTCCTTCTGCCCGACGAGCTTCGCGGCCACTGCGGACGCGTCGCATCCCAAGCGTCGCGGCTTCAATCTCGGACTCCAGCAAAGCGGCTTCGCGCTATTCGGCCTCGCGCTCTCGCCGATCATCGCGACGCAACTGCTCAACGTGATGACGTGGCGCTGGGTGTTCGCGCTGGTGTCGATTCCCGGGCTGATTCTGGGTCTGCTGATGTTCCGCGTGATCCGCGAGCCGCAAGCCGCGCCGAAGCGAGTCGAAACGCGCTCCGAACGCGGCAACTGGCGTGACGTGCTGAAGAGCCGCAACATCCGCGTCGCGATGGTGGCGCTGTTCTGCGCAATGACCGGCGTATTCGTGCTGGGCGCCATGCTGCCGTTATATCTCACCGAATATCTGGCGCTCGATACCCAGCGCATGGGCGTCGTGGTGTCGGCGATCGGCTTCGGCGGTTTCATCGGCCAGTTCGGCTTGCCGGGACTGTCCGATCTGATCGGCCGGCGCGTGGCGGGCATCGTCGGCTTCGCGGGAACGGCGGTCATGCTGTACCTGTTTCGCGGCATCGGGGCGCAGCCGGTCGAACTGTTCGCGGTGCTGTTCGTCGCTTCGTTCTTCACGCTCGGGCTCGTGTCGCTGCTGTCGGGGCCCGTTGCGACGGAAGCCGCGCCGGCCGGCATGATTTCGACTTCGATCGGCGTCGTCGTGGGAGCGGGCGAGATCTTTGGCGGCGGCGTGGCGCCGGCGCTGGCCGGTTTTGTCGCGACGCACTTCGGGATTCAGAACATTCTCTGGCTGCCGATCTGCGCGGTCGTGCTCGGCATCGGCGTGTGCCTGTTGCTCGAAGAAACCGCGCCGGCCAGACTGCGCCGGCGAATCCACCCGGTGATCGAACTGCCGCCGAGCGAACAGCCCGAATGAAGAAGCCGGCCCAGGCGCGCTCACGCGTGCGCCTGGTCGGACGCAGCAGGCAAGCGAAGCCGGCGGCCATGTCCGCCGGCTTCGCGCATGGAGAATGATCGTGCCGGCTAGCATCGAGGGCGGCCACCCGGCCAACCAGCAACACAACTGCTCCCCTTCGCCGATCTTCGTCGCAATCATGGGTGCAATCCATCGCCATCATCCATCGGCACGCCCCACACCGGCCCGTATAAACTGGCATCCCGAACTCGCGAAGCAGGGAGCAGCATGGACCGTTTTCTGAGTATCGAAGCCTTCGTGCGGGTGGCTGAGACGAGCAGCTTCGCCGAGGCCGCGCGGCATCTGGGCGTGACGAGTTCGGTCATTACGACCCGCATCCAGCAGTTGGAGAAGTTCGTCAATGCGCCGCTCTTTCATCGCAGCACGCGGCACGTGCGCCTGTCTGAAGTGGGCGAGGCGTTCTATCGCGAATGCTCCGAAGTCGTGGGGCGCGTCAACGAACTGACCGACCAGATGCGCGAATTGCGCGCCACACCCACCGGCCGGCTGCGCATCCAGATGCTGCCGGGCTTCGCGCTCGGTCACTTTGGCGCGCCGCTCGCGGAATTTAACCGGCGCTATCCGGGCATCCAGCTCGACGTGATCGTCAACGACCGCGTGGTCGATCCGATCGAAGAGGGCTTCGATGTCGCGTTCCAGATCTTTCCGCCAATCTCGGAGTCGCTGATCGAACGGCGGCTTTTCGCGGTGCGGCGGCTCTTCTGCGCGACGCCCGCGTATATCGACGAGCATGGCGCGCCGCAGCATCCACGCGAGCTGCTGCAACACACCACGGCGCTCTATTCGGGCTATCCGTCGCGCAACCGCTGGGTGATGACGCGTGGCGATGAAGTTGTCGAGATGGAACTGCCCGGCATGATCCGCTCGAACTCAGTGCATCTGCTGCGCGACTATGCGCTGACGGGCGGCGGCGTAGTGTGTCTGCCCACGCTGGTGGCGAGCGCCGCGCTGCTGGACGGCTCGCTCGTGCCGATCCTCACCGACTACACGCTTTCGCCGCTAAGCTTCGCGGCCGTTTATCCGGCCACCCAGCGACAGGCGTTGAAAGTGAAAGCGCTGGTCGAGTTTCTGGCCGAATACCTAGGCACGGAGCCCGCGTGGGACCGGCCGCTCATCGAGCGCGGCTGGGTCAGCTAGCGCGGCGATTATTTGCAAAGCGCGAATGCTGTAATCGGTTGATTGCCGGTTGTTGTCATCCTGTCGTGGACCTAAAGTTAATCCAACGACAGCTTCCAACAACAGGAGACAGCAATGACCGAGTCGTCATTTCATACCGTCTTTGGCTCGCTCGACGGCTACCGCAAGGGCGAGATCGAAATCACTAGCGGCGATTCCCGCCACTATGTGTTCTCCAACGTATTCGAAGTCGCTTCTGTTTCCGCGCCCTATGAAAAGGTCGTGGTCGGCAAGAACCTCGAATACGTGATCGAGGCGCTGCGCACCGAAGGGCAATCGACATGGTTCGCCTGTGCGCACGATGAGTTCGTGATCCTGATGGACGGCGAGGTTCGCATCGACTTCATCAAGCTCGACACGCCGCCGAAAAGCGGTACGGGCAGCGTCGACGCGGGCTCGCAGCCGGCCGGCCGCGCAATGGGCCATGTCGTGTTGCGCCGCGGGCATCAGGCGCTGCTGCCGGCCGGCTGCGCATACCGCTTCAGCGCGCAGACAAGCGGCGTGGCGCTCCTGCAGACCATGGTCGGCGAACTCTCGGTGCAGAAGTGGGCCGACATCTGCGTGCATTGATGCGCGTCTGAATCGCGTGCCCGAGTTACGCACGCGAGTCACGCACCCGAATCGCATACCCGAAGCGATCATCCGTTCATCTTCAGGAGACAAGACATGGCGACTCTAGAAACCATCAACCACCCGGCCGGCTTTGCCGCCGACACCGTGCGCGTGAGCGAGCCCGATCCCGTGACTGGCTATCGCCGCTTCACGCTCGGCGCGTTCGAATTCCTGCGCGACGAGTACTTCGTCAAGATCAACTGGCCGGCCAAAGGCCAGACCCGCACCCACGCGGTCCCCGCCGACGCGTTCCTGCGCGCGATGATGCGCGACGTCGCATGGGGCTTTTTCTACGGCTGGGTCAACTTCGATCACGTGTTCGGCACGCGCAATCACTACGGCAAGGTCGACGTGTATGCGGGCTCGTTCAACGGCATCATGAAGGAAGCGGGCGTCGACTATATGGAGTCGTTCGAAACGCCGACGATCATGGCGACCTTCAAGGCGATCCTGCACGACTGGACCAACGAGGGCTTCGACCCGTTCGCGGCGCCGGAAGAAACCGGCACCGCGTTCGGCCGCAAGCACGGCGACAACGATGCGGCCATCGAACGCACGCGCATCGCGACGCGCCGCATGCCGGGCCTCGCAGGCGACTCGCCGCTGCGCGACGACCTGCCGGTGAACCGCGCGTTCGCCGATGTCGTGCAGGACGAGCCGGAAGTGCATGTCGAGCCCGGCTTCGAAGGCCAGTTGCATGCGTTCAATCTGTTCAAGTATCTGTCGCGCTCCGATGTGACGTGGAATCCCTCCGTCACGTCCGTCTGCGGCCAGAGCCTGTTCTGCCCGACCACCGAGGAATACATCCTGCCGGTCTTTCATGGCAACGACCGCGTCGAGTGGTTCCTGCAACTGTCCGACGAAATCGTGTGGGACATCGGCGACAAGAACACCGGCGCGCCGCGCGCACGCATCACGATGCGGGCAGGCGACATCTGCGCGATGCCGGCCGACATCCGCCACCAGGGCTATTCGACCAAGCGTTCGATGCTGCTCGTGTGGGAAAACGCCACGCCCAACCTGCCCAAGCGGTACGAAAGCGGCGAACTGAAACCGTATCCGGTCGACTTCTGAAGCGCCGCCCCCGCATTTACCGAGGACCATTCATGCAAACCCAACTGTTCATCGACGGCCGCTTCACGGACGCCGTCGAAGGCGGCACGATCGACGTGCTCAATCCGCACGACGGCTCGCTGATCACGAAGATCGCCGCCGCCACCGCCGCCGATGTCGACCACGCCGTCGCCGCCGCCACGCGTGCATTTCCGAAGTGGGCCGCGCTGCCTGCCGCCGAACGCGGCCTGCTGCTGCTGCGTCTCGCCGACGCGATCGAGGCGAACGCCGAGGAACTCGCGCAGCTCGAATCGCTCGACACCGGCCACCCGATCCGCGATTCGCGCGCGCTCGACGTGCCGCGCACGGCCGCCTGCTTCCGCTATTTCGGCGGCATGGCCGACAAGCTGCAAGGCTCGGTGATTCCCGTCGAAGCCGGCTTTCTCAACTACGTGCAGCGCGCGCCGATCGGCGTGGTCGGGCAGATCGTGCCGTGGAATTTTCCGCTGATGTTCACGAGCTGGAAGATGGGCCCGGCGCTGGCGGCCGGCAACACGGTCGTGCTCAAACCTTCGGAGATCACGCCGCTGTCGACGCTGCGCATCGTCGAGCTGATGGCCGAGGTCGGTTTTCCGGCGGGGGTCGTCAACATCGTCGCGGGCTACGGTCACACGGCCGGGCAGCGGCTCGCGGAGCATCAGGGCGTCGGCAAGATCGCGTTCACCGGTTCGACGGCGACGGGGCGGCGCATCGTTGAGGCGTCGCAGGGCAACCTCAAGCGCGTGCAACTGGAACTGGGCGGCAAGGGCGCCAACATCGTGTTCGACGACGCGAATCTCGACGCGGCCATCAACGGCGCCGCGTGGGCGATCTTTCACAACCAGGGCCAGGCGTGCATTGCCGGGTCGCGCCTGATCCTGCACGAGCGCATCGCCGATGCGTTCCTCGAACGTTTCGTTTCGCTGGCCGCGTCGATCCGCGTCGGCAATCCGCTCGATCCGGACACCGAGATGGGGCCGCTCACGTCGCAGCAGCATCAGGAACGCGTGCTGGCTTTCGTCGACGTGGCGCGCGGCCAGGGCGGGCGTGTGCTGACCGGTGGCACGGCACCGCAAGACGCGTCGCTCGCGAACGGCTACTACGTGCGGCCCACGGTGGTCGAAGCCGCGGGCCCGAACGACCGCGTCGCGCAGGAGGAGGTGTTCGGCCCGTTCGTGACGGTGCTGCGTTTTCGCACCGACGATGAAGCGCTGGCGATCGCCAACGGCACCATGTACGGACTTGGCAGTGGCCTGTGGACACGCGACCTGTCGCGCGCGCATCGCATCGCCGGACAGATCGACGCGGGCATGTGCTGGATCAATTGCTACAAGCGCGTCAATCCGGGCAGCCCGTTCGGCGGCGTGGGGCAGTCGGGCTATGGGCGGGAGATGGGCTTCGAGGCGATGCACGACTATACGGAAGCCCGTTCGGTGTGGGTCAACGTCGACGGCCAGGTGCCGCCGCATTTCAGGCGCTGAGGCCCACATGGAGCGCTTCGTTTTTCAGGGGACGCCGTCGCGCGTGGTGTTCGCGTGGGGCGCGCTGGCGACGTTGCCGGCGGAAGTCGAGCGGCTCGGAGCCCGGCGCGCGCTGATTCTCGCGACGGCCGAGCAGCGGCCGTTGGCCGACGAGGTGGCGCGCGTGCTGGGCGCGCGCGCGGCGGGTGTGCATGCGCAGGCCGTGATGCACGTGCCGGTGGAAGTGGCGCGCGCCGCGCGCGACGCCGCATTGGCGCTCGACGCCGACTGCTGCGTGGCCGTGGGCGGCGGCTCGACCGTGGGTCTCGGCAAGGCGATCGCGCTCGAATCGTCGCTGCCGATCATCGCCGTCCCCACGACCTACGCGGGCTCCGAGATGACGCCGATCTACGGCTTGACTGAAGGCCGCCTGAAGCGCACCGGGCGCGATGCGCGCGTGCTGCCGCGCACGGTGATCTACGATCCGTCGCTGACGCTTTCGCTGCCGGCGGCCATTTCGGCGGCGTCGGGCGTGAACGCCATGGCGCATGCGGTGGAAGCGCTGTATGCCGAGGACGCCAACCCCGTCATCAGCCTGATGGCCGAGGAATCGATCCGCGCGCTGGGCGACGCGCTGCCGGTCGTCGTGCGCACACCCGACGACGCGCCGATGCGCAGCCGCGCGCTGTACGGCGCGTGGCTCGCCGGCACCTGTCTGGGCGCGGTGGGCATGGCGCTGCACCACAAGCTCTGTCACACGCTGGGCGGCACGTTCAACCTGCCGCACGCGCAAACGCACGCGGCGATGCTGCCGCATACCGCGCACTACAACCACGCCGCCGCACCCGAGGCGCTCGCGCGCGCGGCGCGCGCGCTCGGCGGCAAGGACGCGGCCGACGCCGGTCCGCTGTTGTTCGAATTGAACCACGCGCTCGGCATTCCGGCGGCGCTCGCGCAGCTCGGCATGCCGGAACAAGGACTCGACGAAGCGGCGGATCTCGCGTGCCAGAATCCGTATGCGAATCCGCGTGCGGTTGAGCGCGACGCGATCCGCGCGTTGCTGCAGCGCGCGTGGCAAGGGGCGGCGCCGGCCTGAGCGCCGCCGCGAATAACATTGGAGGAAGACATGTCGACCAACGACAAAGCGGCCGAGCGAGCATTGACGGAGCACGTGGTGGCGAGCTTCGCCGCCACGCCCGACGAACGGTTGCGCGCGCTGATGCAAAGCCTCGTGCGGCACCTGCACGCGTTCGTGAGCGAGGTCGAGCCGACCGAGGCGGAATGGATGGCGGCGATCCGCTTCCTGACCGAGACCGGCAAGATGTGCGACGACCTCGTGCGCCAGGAGTTCATCCTGCTGTCGGACACGCTCGGCGTCTCGATGCTCGTCGACGCGATCAATCACCGTTACGCGACGGGCGCGACCGACACCACCGTGTTCGGGCCGTTCTACATTCGCGGGATGCCCGAGCGGGCGTATGGCGAAAGCATCGCGTTCAGCCCCGGCACGCCGGCGCTCGTGCACGGCCGCGTGCTGTCCACGGACGGCACGCCGATCGAAGGCGCGGTGCTCGACGTGTGGCAGACCGCCGAAAACGGCATGTACTCCGGGCAGGACACCGCGCAGCCGCACGGCAACCTGCGCGGGCGTTTCCGTAGCGACGCCGAAGGCCGCTACGCGATTTCCACGATCGTCCCGGTGAGCTATCCGATTCCGACCGACGGCCCGGTCGGCCGCATGCTCGACGCGACGGGGCGGCATCCGTGGCGCCCCGCGCATCTGCATTTCATGATCGACGCGCCGCGGCACCGCAAGCTCGTCACGCATCTGTTCGACGAGGCCGATCCGTATCTGAAGTCGGACGCGGTATTCGGCGTCAAGCCCTCGCTGATGGTCGCCTATCGCGAACGCGCGGCGGACCACGAGCTGGCGCGCAGATTCGGCTTTGACGGGCCGTTTCGCGAGGCGCGCTACGACTTCGTACTCGACCTCGACCGGAGCTGAAGGCGATGGGACGTTACTTCGCGGTTTTCGCCACCGACAAACCCGGCATGCGTGAAGTGCGCGAACGGGTCCGTCCGGTTCATCGGAGTTGGCTGCGCAGCGCCGCGCATCGCGGCGTGCTGGTGCGGCTCGGCGGTCCGACGCTCGCGCCGCAATGCGATGCGATGAACGGAACCTTGCTGGTCGTCGAGGCGGAGGGCATCGACGAGGTCATGGACTTCGTGAGTCGCGATCCGTACATGCAGGCGGGACTGTTCGACCGGGTCGAGATTCGCCCGTGGGACTGGAGCCTGGGCAACCCCGAGCGGAGAGTCTGAGCGATGAACCGGATGCAGCTGTGTCCTCTTGCCGATGTTCCGGACGGTGGCGCGCGGGTCGTCGACGTCGCGCACGCTGACGCGCCGGTCATCGTCGTGCGGCGGGGCGCACGGGTGTGGGCTTACGCGAACCGGTGTCCGCATTTTTCGGTGCCCCTCGACTTCGAGCCAGGCGAGGTCTGCTGCTACCGGGCCCAGGTGCTGATGTGCGCGCATCACAGCGCACTGTTTCGCTTCGAGGACGGACATTGCATCGAGGGGCCGTGCGCTGGCGCGAATCTGGATGCGATGAAGGTCGAGGTCGATGCGAATGCATGGGTTGTCCTCGTGCGGTAAGCCGTCGACCCACCGTCGAGTCGTCGCGATTGCCGGTGCTCGATCCATGCGGGCTTGCTATGCTGTCGTTCGCACTATCCGGTGTTTCGCCAAAGCCGGTAGCTGCTGACTGCCCGCTCATCAAGCCGGATCGGATCGAGGATCGCCGCATGAACATGGAACAACTGCTGGAGCGCGCGGGTGTCGCGCGAGAAAAGGCCTATGCGCCGTACTCGAACTTCAAGGTCGGCGCCGCCCTGCTAACCCATGACGGCCACGTATTCGACGGCTGCAACGTCGAAAATGCCGCGTATGGCTTGTGCAATTGCGCGGAACGCACCGCATTTTTCAGCGCGATTGCGGCGGGGTATCGGCGCGATCAGTTCGCGGCGCTCGCCGTGATCGGCGATACGGACGGCCCGATCGCACCGTGCGGCGCGTGCCGCCAGGTGATCCTCGAACTCGGCGGCCCCGGCTTGCCGATTCGCCTCGGCAACCTTCGCGGCGCGACACGCGACACCACCGCGCGTGATCAACTGCCGGACGCGTTCTACCTATGACTACAAGCAAGCACAAGGTCATCTACGATACCGACCCGGGCGTCGACGATGCGATGGCGCTGGTCTTTCAGGCGCTGCATCCGGACATCGAGCTGCTCGGTCTGACGAGCGTGTTCGGCAACGCGACGATCGAAACCACGACTCGCAACGCGCGCTATCTGGCGGGGCGTTTCGCGGTTGACGTGCCGGTCGCGCGGGGCGCGGCAGCGCCGCTCGAACGCGCCGCGCCCGAACCGCTCGCGCAGATTCATGGCGACAACGGCCTCGGCAACATGGTGCTCGCTGTGGCTGACGAGGCGGTCGAAGAAACGCCGCTCGACGTGCGCCCCGCGCACCGGTTCATCATCGACACGGTGCGCGCGCATCCCGGCGAAGTCACGCTGCTCGCCGTCGGTCCGCTCACCAACCTCGCGTTGGCGCTCGCCGACGATCCGCAGATCGCGTCGCTCGTCAAACAGGTGGTGATCATGGGCGGCGCGTTCGGCACGGGCGGTGTGCCCGGCAACGTGACGCCCGCGGCGGAAGCCAACATGCTGGGCGACCCCGATGCGGCCGACCACGTGCTCGGCGCGGCGTGGCCGGTGGCGATCGTCGGTCTCGACGTCACGCAGCCCACCATCATGAGCCGCGACTACCTCGCGTCGCTGCGCGATCGCGGTGGCGCGGCGGGCCAGTTCGTGTGGGACGTGTCGCGCCACTACGAGGCGTTTCATCAAGAAAGCGCGCAACTGCAGGGCATCTACGTGCACGATTCGTCGGCGGTCGCGTACCTGCTGGCGCCGCATCTTTATACGACGCGCAGCGGTCCCGTGCGTGTGTTGACGGACGGCATCGCGGTGGGCCAGACGATCCAGAAGCCTTCGGCGTTTCCCGTGCCCGCGCCGCACTGGGATCAGCGCCCCGACTGCAAGGTGTGTGTCGGCGTGGATATGGAAGGCATGCTGGCGCTCTATGAACGCACCATCTGCGGCACGCTCGGCTCGAATTGACGAACGGGTCTTGAAAGGCCGGAGCCGGGCGCGGACATGAAAGGCGCAGAGAGGTCGCGAAGCATTGCAGCCTGACGCGATTGCGCCGACTGCCGCGCTCGCGCCAATTGAAGCTGCGCTCGAGCCAGCCCGATCCGCCACGCTGCATCGCAGCACAGCCTGTTCCGGCGCACGCGTCCAATGCCGATCGCCATTCTTTGCTACATTCTGCACACGCACTGCGTACGCGGCCCCGCAACTCTTCGCTGCGGCGCGCGGCGCGCGTGACTGAAATTCATCAAGAGGCCAAAGATGCGAATTCTGGTAGTAGGGGCGGGTGCGGTCGGTGGTTACTTCGGCGGGCGTCTCGCGGCGGCGGGTCAGGACGTGACCTTCCTCGTGCGCGCGGGCCGGGCCGAAAAGCTCGAGCGCGAGGGGCTCGTCATCAGCAGCCCGCGCGGCGACCTGAAGCTGCTCGAGGTCAAGACGATTCTCGCGGGCGTGAACGCCGAGCCGTTCGATCTGGTGCTGCTCAGCTGCAAAGCCTACAGTCTCGACGACGCCATCGACTCCTTTGCGCCGCTGGTCGGCGAATCGACGCTGATCCTGCCGATGCTCAACGGCATGCGCCACATCGACGTGCTCACCGCGAAGTTCGGGGCGTCGCGCGTGCTGGGCGGCCAATGCGTGATCGCCGCGACGCTCAACGCCGCACAGCACATCGTGCATCTGAACGACATGCATGCGATCACCTTCGGCGAGCTGGCGGGCGGCACGTCGGAGCGTGTCCAGGCCATTGCGGACGCGATGGCCGACGCGAGTTTCGATGTGTCTGTCAGCGACAACATCCTGCTGCGCATGTGGGAGAAATGGGTTTTCCTGGCCACGCTGGCAGCGAGCACGTGCTTGATGCGTGGTTCGGTCGGCGATATTCTGGCTGCGCCCGACGGCAAACGCGTGATCGAGAATCTGCTGGGCGAGTGCCGCGCGGTGGCCGAGCACAACGGCTTCACGATGGGCTCGGACTTCGACGCGCGCGCCACGCAGACGCTTTTCACGCCCACGCCGCTCACCGCGTCGATGCTGCGCGACATGGAAAATCACGCGCATACCGAGGCGGATCACATTCTCGGCGATCTGATCTCGCGCGGCGGCGACGCGCAAAAGGGCGAGCACGGTCTGTCGCTGCTGCGCATCGCCCACAGTCATCTGAAGACTTATGAAGCACGGCAGACCCGCACGTCCTGAGTGAGCGATTGCCGGGGCCGGCGCGGGGACGGAGAGGATGGAGAAGGACCGCCATCGCAGTCTAACGATCGGAGGTGAAGCATGCCCGCTCCAACCGGCTCGGTACCCGCGCTCAGTGCCGCTTCGGCGACGATCTTCTCGATCGGTATCGTCTTTCTCGGCTACTGGGGGCTGTATGAGCCGACGAAGTGGCGCGTCGCTGACATCGTCGTTTTCGTCGCCGCGCTGACCGGCTTTGCCTGCCTCGGGCTCGTGCCGTGGATGGCGACGAGCCCAGTCGAGCCGGAAACCAGCGATGCCCGGATTCGTATCGCGCGGCATCTATTTCTCACAGGCGTGATCGCGATCTGGTTCGCGGTGGCGACCTCGGTGATTTTCTAGGTTGATGTTTGAGCGAGCCGCGGCCCCGCGGCAAGCGAGCCGACGTGCAGGATTCCTGACGTAGCGCAGGCCGGACGCCTCTCGCTTTCGCCAGGCTTGCGCGCGTCTGTCACGACACGCTCCTTATCATCGATATCCGCTCCGCTCGCGGCGGACAACGGTAAACTCACGTCCAGCACTGGTGTTTCCGAAAAACCATTTCCCGGATATCCGAAGTAGCCACCCGAATGGACATTCATATCGCGGTCGAAGGACGTCACGATCTGTCCGGACAGATATATCGGCAATTGCGCGCGGGCATTCTTGAAGGACGTCTCGCGGGCGGCACGCGTTTGCCGTCCACGCGCGATCTCGCGACGCAACTGGGTGTGTCGCGCAAGACCACGCTCGATGTCTTCGAACGCCTGCTTTCCGAGGGCTATCTGAGCGCGCGCGCCGGTTCGGGGACCTTCGTCGCCGATGGTCTGGAACGCCTGCCGATGGAACGCTCCGCGCATGCGCGGGCCGCCGGGTTGTCGCGCGAACGGACCAAGGCCAAAGCGGCCGCCGCGCGCGCCCAGCCGCTGTGGGAGCAGATGCCCGAGAGCTTGCCTCTGCCGCGTCCTTCGGTGCCGTCGCCGCACGATTTCGTCGGCGGCGCGACCGACAAGGCGCTGTTTCCGTTCGACGTCTGGCGCCGTTGCGTGAATCACGCGCTGCGCGCGCAGGCGCGCGGACCGGGCACGTATCGCGACGCGGCCGGCGAGCAGGAGCTGCGCCTCGCGATCTCGCGCTACCTCGCGTTCAACCGCGCGGTATCGAGCAATTGGGAAGACGTGATCGTGACGCAAGGCGCGCAGCACGCGCTCGATCTGATGGCACGCATCACCTTGCGGCCAGGCGAAGTCGCCGCGCTCGAAGACCCCGGCTATCCGCCCGCGCATGCATGCTTCACGGCCACCGGCGCGCGCGTCGTGCCGGTGCCGGTGGACCGCGAAGGGCTGATTGTCGGCAAGCTGCCGGACAAGGCGCGGCTCGTCTACGTGACGCCGTCGCATCAGTTTCCGCTCGGCATGCCGATGAGTCTCGAACGCCGCGTCGAACTGCTCGAATGGGCGCAAAAGCGCGGCGCGGTGATCATCGAGGACGACTACGACTGCGAGTACCGCTTCGAAGGCCGGCCGATGGAACCGCTAAAAAGCCTCGATCGCGCGGGACTCGTCGCCTACGTGGGCACCTTTTCGAAGACGATCTTCCCGGAGCTGCGGGTCGGCTATGTGGTGCCGCCGGCGTCGCTCTACGGGCCGCTCTTCAAGGCGCGCCAGATCGCCGACTGGCATGGCTGCACGCTCACGCAAACCGCGCTGGCGTCCTTCATGCTCAACGGCGACTTCGCCAAGCATCTGCGGCGCATGCATAAGATCTACGCGGCGCGGCGCGCGGTGCTGCTCGACCATCTGCGCGGAGATCTCGCGCGCTGGTTCGAGCCGATCGTGCCGACCGCGGGCATCCATATGGCTGCGCGTCTGCGCGCGCCGTTGACCGAGCAGGCGGTGGTGAGCGCGGCGCGCGAAGCGTCGATCGGGCTGTATGGACTCGCGCCGTTTCATCGGCGGGTGCAGCCGCAGCCTGGGCTGATGTTCGGCTACGGCAGCATCGCGGTCGAACACATCGACGCGGCGCTCACGACGCTAGCGGGCATTCTGCCGCGCCTCGCGCGATGACGGCTGGCGTCGATTCGTCGGAAGCGGGCGCGGCGGCCGTGTTTTTCCGCTGCGTGAGCATGAACGGCGCCGGGTTGACCAACGCGCTCGTCACGAGCGCGAGACACTCGCCGCAGCCGTCGCCGTCACTCTCGCGCGACTCGTTCGCCATGCGTCCGTCAACGAAAAGTGCCTGTATTCATGCATCGAAACGAACTGTAACGTGCGTTACGTGTTGGTGTTGCCGACCTCGTCCACACAGGTTTACCCGCTAAAACAAGCATCAAAATGTGTTGCGGAGTCTGCGCCGCGCAACAAACCTTCGACCTGATACATAAAAGAGTCGCGCAAATCGCGTTGGCGCTTGTAGAATCCGGCGTTGAAGCGTGCACATGTCGTGTGCGCTTCGAGCAATTCACTGACCACAACAGGTAGGAGAAACATGCCGACTTCCGCAAAAAAGGTGGCCAAGAAGGCTGCTGCCCCGGTACCGACCAAGAAGGTTGCTGCAAAGAAAGTTCCTGCGAAGAAAGCCGTCGCAGCTAAGAAGGTCGCCGTGAAGGCGTCCAGCGCACCGTCGCCGATCAAGGACACCTTCACGAAGGCCTCGTTGGCTGCTCACGTCGCTGAACGCGCCGCTGTTGAACCGAAGACCGCCAAGGCCGTGCTGGCCGCGCTCGAAGACACGATCCTCGGCGCTGTGCACAAGAAGGGCGCTGGCGAATTCACGCTGTCGGGTCTGCTGAAGATCGTCGTGCAAGCTGTGCCGGCGAAGAAGAAGCGCTTCGGCAAAGACCCGTTCTCGGGCGAAGAGCGCTGGTTCCCGGCCAAGCCGGCTAGCGTGCGCATCAAGGCACGTCCGCTGAAGAAGCTGAAAGACGCTGCAGCAGGCTGATCGCGCATCACGCGTCGCCACGGTGCGCTCAACGAAGTGCTGAACGCAGTGTTTGACCATGGTTGACGTTTGAGCGGGTCCGCAGTGCAAGTTGTCCGAATCCCCGTGGGTGTGAATCCACGGGGATTTTTTTTCGCGCTCGCGCGTTGAGAAGCCCGCGTGCGTGCATCGCGGTGCCGCGCATGCACCGTACTAGCGCATCGTGGGCCGCCGCAGTACGATGACAACGCAGCCATGCGGTCCGGGATACGCGGTTAGCGTGCATGCAACGTGTTTCGCGCACCAAAAGCTCAATGGCATAGCGTTTGCTTGATTGAGGTCGAACACCGAATGCGCAGCGCATTCGCCTTCTATCCGACAACAAGAGCGGGGCGTGACATGCGATGCTATGACGAGATGCGTCATCATGACGATGCCGTGCGGCCACACTATGCTCGTTTCGAGCGATGGCTGGTCAAGCAGGGCAACGAGGCGATCGCACGCAAGCGTGCTGAAGCCGACCTGCTGTTTCGCCGGGTCGGCATCACCTTCGCGGTGAACGGCGATCTGTCCGGCACCGAGCGGCTGATTCCTTTCGACCTGATCCCGCGCATTATTCCGCGCGGCGAATGGCAGACGCTCGAAGCCGGTTTGCGCCAGCGGGTGCAGGCGCTCAATCTGTTCATCCACGACGTCTATCACGACCGCGACATCGTACGCGCGGGCATCGTGCCGGCCGAACAGGTTTATACCAATGCGCAGTACCGGCCGGAGATGCAGGGCGTGAATGTGCCGCTCGGTGTTTACGCGCATATTGCTGGTGTCGATGTGGTGCGCGCCGGCGACGCAGGCGAGTTCTACGTGCTCGAAGACAACCTGCGCGTGCCGTCGGGCGTCTCCTATATGCTGGAAAACCGCAAGATGATGATGCGGCTTTTCCCCGAGCTGTTCGTGCAAAACCGCATCGCGCCGGTCGCGCACTATCCCGATCTGCTGCTCGATACGCTGCGCTCGGTCGCGCCCGAAGGCGTCGACGATCCGGTCGTGGTGGTACTCACGCCTGGTATGTACAACTCCGCGTATTTCGAGCACACGTTCCTCGCGCAGCAGATGGGCGTGGAGCTGGTGGAAGGCAAGGACCTGTTCGTCGACGACAACTATGTGTTCATGCGCACCACGCAGGGGCCGAAGCGGGTAGACGTGATCTACCGTCGTGTCGATGACGACTTTCTCGATCCGCTCGCCTTCCGCAACGACTCGGCGCTCGGCGTGCCGGGTTTGCTGACCGCGTATCGCGCCGGGCGCGTGGCGCTCGCGAACGCGATGGGCACCGGCATCGCCGACGACAAATCGATCTACCCGTACGTCCCGGACATGATCGAGTTTTACCTCGGCGAAAAGCCGATTCTCAACAACGTGCCGACGTTCCAGTGCCGCAAGCCCGACGACCTCGCCTACACGCTCGCGCATCTGCCGGAGCTGGTGGTCAAGGAAGTGCATGGCGCGGGCGGTTACGGGATGCTGGTCGGACCGGCGTCGACGCAAGCCGAAATCGAAGCGTTCCGCGAACGTCTGATCGCGCGGCCGGCCGGCTATATCGCGCAGCCCACGCTCGCGCTGTCCGCGTGTCCGACCTTCGTCGAAGCGGGCATCGCCCCGCGCCATATCGATCTGCGTCCGTTCGTGCTGTCGGGCAAGACCGTCACGATGGTGGCCGGCGGCCTCACGCGCGTCGCGTTGCAGGAGGGTTCGCTGGTCGTCAACTCGTCGCAGGGAGGCGGCACCAAAGATACCTGGATGGTCGACTGACGCAGTCGCTGGTGCGCTCGCCGGGACGCTCATCGAGCGCTCAGGCCAGCGCGTTCGCAACCCAGCGCGCCGCGGCGGCATGCAGTACGCCGCCGGCGCAAACGGATAACCGGCGCGGGCCTTTCACTTCGACGCAAGCCCCGCGTCATCAGATACGGAACGCCGTCATGCTAAGCCGCACCGCCGATCACCTTTTCTGGATGGCCCGCTACATGGAGCGCGCGGAGAACACCGCCCGCATGCTCGACATCAACCTGAAGGCGCTACTGTTGCCGCAGACGCCCGAACAGGAGGCGCGCGCGCAACGCTCGGTGCTGCGCATTTCCGAACTCGAATCGGCGTTCGCGCAGCGCTACGACGAACCGACCCGCGAACACGTGCTCGATTTCATGGTGGCGGACGCGAACAATCCGTCGAGCATCCATTCGTGTTTGCAGGCGGCGCGCGAAAACGCCCGCGCCGTGCGCGGCACGCTGACCACCGAATGGTGGGAGACCATCAACGACACGTGGCTCGAATTCAACGAGCGCGTTTCGTCAGGCCAGGCCGCGAACAATCCGGGTGCGCTGTTCGAATGGGTGAAGTTCCGCTCGCATCTGTCGCGCGGCGTGACGATCGGCACCGCGCTGCAGGACGACGCGTTCTTTTTCACGCAGCTCGGCACCTACCTCGAACGCGCCGACAACACCGCGCGGATTCTCGACGTGCGCTTCGCGGATGCCGAACCGAATTCGCGCGATGCCGCGCGCCAGCTCGAAGACTTCTATTACTGGACTTCGATCCTGAGTTCGGTGTCGGCGCTCGAAATCTACCGCAAGGTGTATCGCGACGTCGTCACGCCGGCGCGCGTGGTCGAGCTGATGATCCTGAATCAGCAGATGCCGCGCTCGCTTCTTGCATCGCTCGAAGGCGTGTGCGCGAATCTGGCGATGCTGCGCACTTCGGGCTCGAACCAGTGCGAACGCTTTGCCGGCAAGCTGCGCGCTGAGCTTGTCTATTCCGACATCCGGCAGATTTTCGAAGCCGGGTTGCACGCCTATCTGACACAGTTCCTGGCTCGCGTGTTCGAGCTGGGCAATCTGGTCGCGCGGACCTATCTGATGCTGCCAGTCGCCTGACGGAGTTCTTTTATGTACCTGACGATCCGCCACGACACGTCCTATCGCTACGAAGCGACGGTCCATTATTCGATCCAGCAATTGCGTCTGACGCCCGCGAGCGGCGCGTCGCAGGTAGTGCGACGCTGGAGCATCGACGCGCCCGGCAAGCTCGACGCGACCTTCGATGCGTACGGCAACATTCTGCATACGCTGGTCATCAACAAGCCACATAACGAGATCCGTCTGCATGTGGCCGGCGAGGTGGACACGATCCCTCTCGTCGACGGTTTGCTGCGCGATGCGGTCGGCCCGATTCCGCTCGAGCATTTCACCTGCTCGACGCGCTTGACCGAGGCCGATGCGGCGATCCGCGAACTGGCCGAGTCGGTCCCGAGCCTCGCGAGTTCGGCCAATCTGATCACGCTGTCCGAGCAGATCGTGCAGCGCGTCAGGTACAACCCGGGCGTCACCGAAGTCACCAGCACGGCCGCGCAGGCGCTCGCGCTGGGCAACGGCGTCTGCCAGGACCATGCGCATCTGATGCTGGCGTGCTGCCGCTTACGCGGCATTCCGGCGCGCTATGTGAGCGGCTATATCGAGCCCGGCGATGTCCCGAACGGCGCAAGCCATGCGTGGGTCGACGTGTGGCTCGACGGCAAGGGCTGGATTTCGATCGACGTCACGCACGCCGCGTTTGCCAGCGAGATCTACTGCCGGCTCGCCGTCGCGCGCGACTATGAAGCCGCCGCGCCGGTGCGTGGAAGGCGTATAGGCGGGCTCGAAGAGCAACTGAAGGTGTCGGTGACGGTCAGCGCGCAATTGCCGCAGTAGAAAGGCCGCAGCGCGCTTCGTGGACCTCGCGCGGGACGGCTCTCTCGTCACGCTTCGCGAAGCGCGCATTCCTTCAGAGTGGGCCCGCAAAGACCGTAATACAGAAAAGGCGCGGAACAGGCACGCAACACAAAGCGCGGAGCAATAGCCCGCAAAAGCCCGTGCGCGCCGCATTACAATAGCGCCGTACAGTTGCTTTTCGCGGGTACCTTATGACCTACTGCGTAGCGATGGCCGTCGATGACGGACTCGTGTTCCTGTCGGACACGCGCACCAATGCGGGCGTCGATCACATCAGCACCGCGCGCAAAATGTCGGTGTTCGAACAGCCGGGCGAGCGCATGCTCGTATTGCTGGGCGCCGGCAATCTGTCGCTTACACAAGCGGTGCTGCACGAGTTGTCCGAGCCGACCGACGCCGCGTTGCCCACGCTCTGGAGCGCCCCCACGATGGCCGATGCGGCACGCGTGGTCGGCCGCGCAGTGCGCAGCGTGCATCAGCGCGAGGCGCCGGCGTTGCAGGAATTCGGCGTCGACTTCAATTGCAGCTTCATTCTCGGCGGGCAGATCGCGGGCAACCGGACGCGTCTGTTCATGATCTACTCGGCGGGCAACTTCATCGAAGCGTCGGCGGTGAACCCTTATTTCCAGATCGGCGAGGCGAAGTACGGCAAGCCGATCATCGACCGCGTGCTGACGCCGTGCACGCCACTCGACGAAGCCGCCAAGTGCGCGCTGATCTCGATGGATTCGACGCTGCGCTCGAACCTGTCGGTGGGCTTGCCGCTCGATCTGCTGGTCTACGAGAAGGACGCGTTGCGCGTCACGCGTTTCGTGTCGATCGATCGCGACAACGCGTACTTCGAAATGATCCACAGCACGTGGGGCGAGCAGTTGCGCCAGGTGTTCGGCGCGATTCCCGATCCGGACTGGCAGGACGCATCCAACGTGCCCTCGTTGCAGCGCGAGCGGGCGCTGGTGCTGCATCGCGCGCCGGTGGGCGCCGACGGCATCGAGCATGAACTCGATGCAAAGCCCGCGCAGACGCTGGCGCAGGCGGACAAGGGGAAGGTGCAGCGGCGCTAGGGTGGCTGTTCTCCGATATGAGGGCCGCGGGCCCAAACCGGGGAGGGTTTGGGCGCGGGCCGTTTTTTTTTGGCC
>NZ_JARESU010000145.1:0-19219 GCF_046027075.1 Paraburkholderia sp. RL18-085-BIA-A
CCACTGAATACCAAACTTTGGCAGCGATGAGAGGTATTTCTCGTTCCACTGATTGCGCGGGAAAACCAGGCTCTTCATCGGCAGTCCATTCGTCGCCGCCATCCGGGACGCCGTCGAAATATCGTCTTCGAACTGATCGAGATTTTGGCCGTTTTCCAGACAATAAAAATGCGAGAATGTGTGCGTGCCAATCTCCTGGCCGCTCTGCCCGGCGATTCTTTTTATAAGTTCGGGGGCGAAGTGATAAAGTCCGTCTAAAGAAGTGTTCGCGCGGATATACTCGTATGGCGACAAGCCGGGCCGATCGTATGTCGGCAATTTTGCCGGAAAACTCGCCTTCAGCTCAGCAGTGTCATTGCAAAAGAGAAAGCCGACCACAGCCCACGTCGCGTGTATGTCGTGGTCGCCGAACACGCGCAGCATTTCCGGAATGGCACCTCGCACGCCGCGCAAGTTCTCGGCGTATTCATTGATGGTCCGCTTATCCCTAACCCCCCAATACAGTTCGAAATCGAGTGACACGGTGAATACGCCGTAACCTGGACTCATCTTGTAGACCTCGCACAGCGCTTCTTCGCGCGTTCGATATTTGTTGTTAAGGAATTCAGTGCCTGCCGGATGCAATATGAACCATCGTGATCATTCGCTGCTCAAGATCTGCTCCACGTTTAAAGTCGTTTTCTCAAGGCCGTGCTTCGGTAATCGGCGCTCGCGCTTCATGGCATTCCGGCGTTCGACAGTTCGTTACCGGCATGGCATTACATTGCAGTAAACTATCAGCTTTCTATTTTCTCGTTACGCGCGAAACCGCACACAAATGCCGTTGCAATTCGACTGAATGGCTTTCGCGCAAGTCTCAAGCCTGATTACTTTGTAGCCGACCGATCGCCGCACCGGTATTGGCGGGCGCACAATCTGGCTCGAGATACACGCGGCATCGACGAGCGCACCTGCATGTGTTCGATCCCGAACGGTGAGAGGTTTGAACTATCACTTAAACTTCTCGGCACCAGCGAATCGGGTGTAATGAGGCGCATCGGGATCAGAGAGACGGTTATGGCATGTCGATCACGGTGAACAAGAGCTCTTCTCTCGCCATCAACTGCCACGTTTGCAGCAGGTGCGATTTGCCGACAAGCAGACAGTCGGAGCTGCGCGTTGATCGGCGGTTTTGACCGGGAGCACGTGTTCGGTGACGTCGAAGCCCATCGATGCGCGAAAGGCAGGAAAGCGACTTGTAGCTGCCTGACTAACGTCAATACCTGAGCGTCTGCATTGGCCGGCGGAGTTGCCGCCGCCGATAACGATCACCGGATCGCCGCTACACAGTTGGCCTTCCATGAACGTGGCGTTGTAGTAAATGCCACGGCCCGTAAAGCGGTCGATGTTGGGCAGCGCAGGCTGGTTGTAGGCGGCGCCCGTCGCAAGTACGATCGAACGGGCCGCTATCTGTTGGCCGTCGTCGAGCGAAATCCGGTAAGGCCGTTCGTCGCAGTTAAGGCCCTCGACCGTACGCGCCACCATGATCTTCGCGCCAAACTTTTCCGACTGCGCGATCGCGCTGTTCGCAAGCTCCTGACCGGAGAGGCCGGTTGGAAAACCGAGGTAGTTTTCGATGCGTGAACTTGAGCCGGCCTGTCCGCCGGGCGCCGCGCGTTCGATGACCAGCACATCGAGGCCTTCGGATGCCGCATACACCGCCGCGGCCAGTCCTGCGGGACCCGCGCCGACAATGACGATGTCGCGCACCTGTGACTCGTCGATATTCGAGTTGAAGCCCAGCGCTTGTGCCACTTCCCGTGTCGACGGGTTTCTGAGTATCTGGTCCCCGTTGCAAATGACGATAGGAACGTCGTCACTGCATACCCCGAAGCGGTCCAGCAGTTCCTGGGAACTACTATCGGTGTCGAGATCCACATAAGCGAACGGGTGCCCATCGCGCGTCAGAAACTCTCGTACAGCAAGCGTCTGCGCCGAATAGCGCGAGCCGAGTATGAGCACATTGGTACGTCCGTGGCTGGACATGGAAAGTCGCCGCGCCAGGAATGTCTTCATGAAAATATCGCTCAACTCCGCGTCCTTGCTGATCAGCGTTCGCAGGTTTTGCGCGCTCAACTCCAGCAGGCACGATGCATCGACGGCCTGACACCGGTAGATGGAACGCCTGCCTGCAATCATCAGCAATTCGCCCGAAAACTGACCCGGGTCGTAAGTCGTCACCGTATCTTCGACGCCGCCAGCCAGCGAGACAATCCTGATCTTGCCCTCGATCACCACGTACACCGGCGGTGTGTCGTCGTTGGGGTTATAGAGCACAACACCTGCCGCCACCTGTCGCTGCTTCGTGAAGACGCGCACGCGTTCGAGTTGAGATTCGGTGAGGATTGGAGCGTAAGCCATGAGGATCTCGGGTGTGCTAGGCGAAGAACGTTTCGGCGATGGCGTTGTTATCGGCTTCGGTCATGTTCTCCTCCATCAGCAAGGGTGCGTGCCGGGTCTGCCAGACCACCTTGCAATGGTAGGTCGCAGCCTAAGAATGCGCCAATAAACCACTATAAATAGCTGTTCGGCGGTCTTCTTATTCATCTTTTCGTTGGCGATATAGACGCCGCCGAATGCTGCTTTCAGCGCGGGCCCGAGGCGGCCGTCGCCCAGCGCTTCACGTGAGCAGATGAAGGCAATACCGCGTTTGCCGAGTTCGCGCGCGACATAGCCGAAGGTGGCCGCAGGGTCCGAATCGCCCTTCGAATGCAAGTCGCCGCGCGGTGACAGGTGTACACCGACGCGGTTGGCGCCCCATATGGCGACGCAGGCGTCCGTGACTTCGAGCCGCCGCCACGAGACGTAGTCTCTCTTTATCTACCCTCCAGCAATGAAAGCGAGTGCGCAGTCCATTTTCGCGACTTCGCCACTGCCACCACTTCACGTAGAACCTCGTTCTCCATGGCTTTTCTTTCCGGCAAGCGCCGCAGTTTTCTGAATTGTTTCAGTGGATCGCTGAACTCGGCTGCAGGCACCACTTCTTTGCCGTCACTGACTCTTGTCAATCTGACATCGTGATACAGCTTGCGGGGGGCGTTCCACCACCATAGTGACTAGCCAATCGAGCCGATGAAGTCAGCAAGTGAGGATGGCGCGGGATGAAGTTTTTGAGCATGATTTTGCCAATATCAGGTATCACAATTATCGTCTTCGCGGCTTAAAGTGGAGTCTCCTAACCAACCGAAGGAGATACACCATGAGCCGTATCGCTATTCCCGCAGTTTCCACCGCCACGGGAGCAACCGCAGACGTGTACGCGCAGGTCCGAAAGACTGCAGGCGGCGGCGTGCCGAACCTGTTTGCAGCCTTGGGTCATCTTGCGCCGGCTACGCTTGCGGCAGCGCTGAATGCTGAAGGCGCGCTTGCATCGAGCAGCTTGAGCAAGCAGGACCTTGAAACGATCAAGCTGCTGGTGAGCGAACAGAAGGGCTGCGACTATTGTGTCGCTGCGCACGTTATGCTGGGCAAGATGGTGGGGCTGTCGAAGGAGGCGCTACGCGCAATCCGTGCAGGTCAGGCCACGGGCGACGCAAAGCGCGACGCGTTGGTTCGGTTTGTGCTGAATTTGCAAAAGACCCGCGGCACCATCAGCCAGCAGGAGTTCGCAGCGATCCGCGAGGCGGGGTACACAGAGACGCAACTGGCGGAGATCTCACTGGCGATTGCGATGATTACTTTCACCAACACATTCAACCGCATCAACGACACTGACATCGATTTGCCGGCCGCTGACTGACCCGATGTGGGGCGGGGCGCATGGGAAGTGACGCCGCCCCGTCGAAAACCAGTTGTGTGTGATGGATTTTAAGAGGAGGGGAGGTATGACTGCGCAAATTTTCGAGTTCGACGGGCCCCGGGGATATCGGCTGTCGGGCAAATTGGACTTGCCGACGAGCGAGCCGCAGGGTTGGGCGATTTTCGCTCATTGTTTTACTTGCGGCAAGGCTAGTCTGGCCGCCAGTCGGCTGGCTAGGGCGCTGGCTGCTCGCGGCATCGGGGTTTTGCGCTTTGATTTCGCGGGAGTCGGGAGTAGCGGAGGCAGTTTCGCGACCGCGACTTTTGCTGCTGATGGAGGATCTGGTTGCCGCCGGTGCGGCAATGGCTCGTGATGGTAAGAGAGTGTCGATTCTCATAGGTCACAGCCTCGGGGGCACAGCTGTATTGATGGCGGCGGGGGAGATGGAGGGCGTTCGTGCCGTTGCGACAATAGGGGCGCCGTTTGATGTCACGCACGTGCTGCATCAGTTCGATCCGGAAAGTTTACGGACGATCGAAGCGCAGGGGGAGGCGCAGGTTTTGTTGGCTGGACGACCGTTTGTTGTGGGTAAGAGTTTTGTTGAAGACTTAAGACGTCACGACTTGGCAGCGCGGGTTTCGGAGTTGCGTGTGCCATTACTTGTCATGCATTCCCCGGTGGATGCAACCGTTGGGATTGACAATGCGGCGCGTATTTTCGGAGTTGCCAAGCATCCGAAAAGCTTTATTTCACTGGATAACGCGGATCATTTGTTGACGCGCCGTGTCGATGCCGACTACAGCGCAGCGTTGATTTCGACGTGGGCTAACAGGTTCGTGCGTTCAGAAGAGTGACGTTAAGAACGAGATTCCGGCAAAGGTGGGTCGCTTAGCGGTGGCAGGGCACAAAATACGGCGCCATGATTTGATTACTGGGGCGCGCAATGCCGGCTCGACGAGAGATCCTGGTTTAACCGATCTTCGGCTTCGCACCGGTGGAGTCCGGAAAACGAGAGGGGTGAGCGAGAAACAATTGCAAGCGTACTATCGCGTTGCGTTGGGAGCGACAGCGTAGTTGAGTGTCATGCTTGGAGGTTTCCGCCCGAAGAGCGCCACCGAGCGGGTGTGATACCGATATGCCGTTTGAAGACGCGCTGAAACGCAGCGTCTGATTGATAGCCGACCGACTCGGCGATTACGGCGACCGGGTTCGCTGTTTGCAACAACATTCGCCCCGCGACTGTCATGCGAACCTCGGTCAAAAGGTCGCTTGCTGACCGCCCAATTGCCTCCTGAAATTGGCGCATAAACGTTGCTTTGGACATATTGCAAAGCGAAGACAGTTCGTCGAGTGTCCAAGGCTCACCCGGTTTTTCAAACATCGCGGATACAGCGGGTTGCAAACGAGGGCGTCGAGCCAATGCCATGAGGCCTATTGGCTGTTGAGCGGCCTCGGTTGCGAAACGTAGGGTTAGTGCGAATAAAGCCGCAGAGAAATGACTTACAAGCATCTCGCTGCCCGGACCCGGGTCCAAAGCCTCTTCTTTCATCAGCCCGATGAGACGCATCAATCTAGTGTGTGAAATTGAGCGTTCTGGTCCGCCAGCTCCGACAGCCTGGTCAGGCAGTGCGCTGCGCACGACCATTCGACCCGGCAGGTGATCGCGTAATAACCTGTCTGGAACCGCCCCTAGCAGAAACCTTCCGCAAAGAAAATCTGCGGTTTCGCCTATCCCATCGTTTTCGACGACGACTAAAGACGCATTGTTACTCGTAAACTCAGGCTTTGCCGGCTCGCCGCTTCCGTCGTGTATCAGATGTGCGCCACCCGCCGGAAACAAGATGATGTCGCCGGCTACCAGTTGTTCGGGCGGCCCGTTACCGTCCTCGAGCACAGCATGGCCAGACATTAGCAGGTGGTATGGGATTTCTCGGACGCCTGCGACTCCCTGGCTGATCTTCCAAGGCGCTCCAAAATGACAGCGCAACTCCAGCCGACCAGTTACAGGTATCAATGAAAGGAGTCTACTTAGCAAATCCATATGGGTTGGGTGAGATGCTTGATCGTCGTCCGGAATTTTCGTCAGTGGGTGACGAACATAGAGTGTAGTCAGCAACAGAGCCGGATTTTACTGTATTGAGTTGCGGCCTATAGACGCCGTCTATCGAATCAATTTTTAGAGGTCAGTGCCTGCGACCGTATTGTTGCAGAACTGCATCCGATTAGCGTCCCTCATCGTATTACACGCGGGTCGTCGACGAATAAGAAGGAGACGCGTGGCGGGAAAGCTACCATCGCGATCGACAAGCGGATCGAGACCGTGTTCGGTGCGCAAAAGAAGCAGGCTCACCCGGTCACGGTTGAGCCGATGCAGGAGGAAGGTCTCGGCGAATGGGTTAGTCCGGGAGCGGAGAAGGTGCTGCGTGTAACCAACATTATCGCGGCGTTTGCATCGTTGCTGCCGCACGAAAACCAGCGTTGATCGACGGTTGTCGGCGCGGATCGGCAACGGGAAGGCCGTCACCGCCGCCGCTCGCAAGTTCGCGGTGCTCTTCCGCATCACACCGCGCTATGGCATCGAATGTATGGATCGCAGCGCCGCGTACTTCGAAGAGCGCTACCGGCAGCGGGTCCCGGCCGACCTGACCTGACACGCCGAATCACCGGGCTACGTTTTACGGGCCAAACCAGCCTGACGCCTCACGTTTTCCAGTAAGTGGAGCGCTCAAATCACGAAGATGGAGGAGCCCGTGGTTTTTCGAGCCTCCAGGTCCTGATGTGCCTGCACCGCGTCCTGCAAGGCATACCGCTGATTGATCTCGATGCGGATGCGGCCTGCCGCCACATGGTCGAATAACTCATCGACCAGTTCTGCCTTTTCGGCCGGATCGGCGATGTAGTCGGCGAGGCCCGGGCGGGTCAGGTACAACGAGCCCTTGCGGGCCAGAATTTGCGGATCGAACGGCGGGATTTTGCCGGAAGCGGTGCCGACGCAGACCATCAGGCCGCGGCGCTTGAGCGAGTCCAGCGAGGACATGAAGGTGGCCTTGCCCACGCTGTCGAAGACCACGGACACGCCCGCCCCGTCGGTCAGTTCCCGCACGCGTTTGGCCACATCCTCATGACTGTAGTTGATTGTGTGATCGCAGCCGTGGGCGCGCGCCACCTCGGCCTTGGCGTCAGTCGAAACCGTGCCAATCACCGTCAGCCCGAGCAATTTGGCCCACTGCGAAACGATCAAACCAACCCCGCCTGCTGCGGCATGAAGCAACACGGCGTCGCCCGCCTTGAAAGGGTAGATTCGGCGCACCAGGTAGGCGGCGGACAAACCCCGCATGGTCATCGCCGCCGCAGCCTCGCAACTGATGGCCTCCGGCAGCTTGATCAGCAGCGCGGCAGAAATCAGCCGCTCAGTGCTGTAGGCGCCCAGCGTATTGATGAAGCCCGTGTAGGTCACACGGTCGCCGATCGCCAGATGGGTCACGCCGGCACCGATGGCCTCGATCACGCCGGCTGCCTCGTTGCCCAGGCCGCTGGGGAGCGGAACCGCGTAGGTACCTCCGCGGAAGTAGGTGTCCGCAAAGTTAAGACCCACTGCCACGTGGCGGACGCGCACCTCTCCCGGTCCAGGCTCTCCAACGTCAACTTCCTCAAAACGAAGGACCTCGGGACCACCGGTTTCGTAGAATTTAACGACTTTCGCCATGTTGTCTCCTGTCGATCGGAGTTAGCGCTTTAGCGCTTACTCCGATCCCATGCAAGATGATTGCTGTTATGTATCGACTGCCGCGGTTCGCCTGCGGCTCGCTAGTCCTTACTTCGCCCTTGATCTCGCTAAAAAACTCTGGTCGATATGGGGGAACTTCAACTTCAGCTTGAGCCCGTCTCTAGCAAATGCTGGGCGACACATACAACATATGATGTCAATTCGCCTCAGAGGCTTCAGATCGGCTTGCGCAGGAATCCCTGGTTGCCGCCGTTACGATTGGGAGCGAAGCCATTGGCCTGAAGCGTCTCTTCGGCCGTGTCGTAGAAGACCCCGATCTTCATGATCTCTCGCGCCTGTTGCGCTGTCGCTATAGGGCGGCCAAATTCGCCGGCGATACGCACCAATTGCTTGATCTGCTCGACCGAGCTCATCTTGCCCGTGCGGGTCTGATTCCAGAGCACATCCTCGATGCCGCACCGCACATGCAGGCCCAAAGCCATACCGATCATATTCACGGGCAGCACATTTAGCACCGAACTCTCCACCGTTATCACCGCGCCGTCGGGCGCAGCGCGCAGGAAGTTGGCCAGGTTGTAGATGTTCGCTTGGTCCATGCCGCCGCTGATAGCCACCCAGTTCATCACCAGTGGCCCCTTGTAGTCGCCGCGGCGAATCATCCGCTCAATCGTTTCGAAGCTGTTGATGTTGTAGCACTGAAACTCACTCTGGATTCCGGCTGCTGTCAGGCGTCGGATGTGCTCCTCGACCCAGCTGGGATTCGAGGGCACGATCATGTCCTTGTAGGTTGCATAGAGGTGCGGGAATCCCCGCGAAACTCCCTTGAAGTCGTCTATACCGGCATGCTCTGTCACATTCATCTGCGTAGTGTTGACAGTGACGGTCACCTGGTCGGGCTTCGGATCGAGTTCGGCCAGCATATGCCGCGTGTCATCGCTTAGCCATTGGGCGGCTTGGCCCTCGGATTCAGGCGCGAAGCTGATGGAGCCACCCACCTGGATGACCATTTCCGGCACGCGGGCGCGCACCCCGGCGATCAGCTCATTGAACATGGACAGGCGCTTGCTGCCCTTGCCATCGGGTTCGCGCACATGCAGATGCAGCACGGTGGCACCGGCTTCGTAGCAATCCACCGCCTTCTGGATCTGCTCCTCCATCGTGACAGGGATATCTTCCGGGAAGTCCGAGGGAATCCAGCCCGGTGCATAGGGAGCCGCTGTAATGATCAGGGGCTGCTGGTTCTCAGGATACAGATGGCCGTCAAGGAAGTTCATGATGATGGATCTCCAAGTTGAAATTTGAATATTGAGGATGGCAAACTAAATGAGAAAAACTTTGCAACCCCATTTGCTGCGCCATCTTCGGCGCCGCGGTGCGCAGGCGATCCAGCATTTCGCTGAACTTGAACATGCGCCTGGAGCCCTTGCCGCCGGCTTCGCGCACCTACACGTGCAAAACGGTGGCGCTCGCGTTGTAGCAGTCCACGGCCTTTTGCACCTGAACGGCCATCGTCACCGGCACATGGTCCGTATCGCAGGGCAGCCATTCCGGTCCGTAGGGAGCGGCTTGAATGGCTTGAATGACCAGAGGCTGCTGGCTTTCAGGCCGCAGAGAATTGTCCAGGAAATGCATATACATCCTGTTTAACCGGTTGTTGTAGGAGTGTCTGAGTCGACCAGTGAATCATCCGGCCCGGCGCCACTTCCTGCTTTACATTGCATGCCTTGCACTTGACTTTCCATGCCAGTAATCCGCTGAAGCAAGAGCGCCGGATCATCGAGTGCCGCGTCCACGATCCCGACCGCGACGGCAGGACAAACGGGATCAAGTGCACAACATGCAGACCAACCTGGTTCATTGTCAGCGGCTGCCTTTCACCGGACTGATGAGCCCTTGGCATGTCGCGCCCGATTCTGGCGTAAGTCATGTGCGGCGCGATGACTCGTTCGTTCTTCAACGGGCTTCTCGGCGCCCACGGCAATGAGACGGATGAGTCGGCACGATGTCATGGTGGGGCGGCATCACAATGCCGACCATGCACGCATAGCAAAGCGCTTCATGAGTCATTGGAGTGAGATTCCCCCGCGGGACACACCCTGAACCAATCTGCGCCGCAATCCGTCGGGCGGCATGAGTGTTGTTCACCAATATCTTTGCTAAAGGCAGCGACAGCATTGGAATTCCTCCGTTCATGGACTTCGCTTCGGCTGCGGCAGTGCAAGGCCTCTGTGAATCGCAGTGTATCTCCATGTAATAATAATGTCGACAAAAATAAAATGAGGAATTTGTTGCTGGGTGTGGCAGATGTCTATTGACTCCGCTGGCGCGAATCCGGGGCTCGAACGTGGTCGCTTATCGCGAAGCCGCATACCGTTCCGCCTGATAGGTCGACTCAGTATAAGTATTAATGTCGACATCAACAATTTTAGAGGATGATCGGTATTGTCTGTACTCGGTCGGCAAACCGGGCCGTTGCAGGAGGGCCCCGGATCGTCGGGCGATCGTCAAGTCACGCGTCCCGTACCAATCAGTCGACAGGCGCGAAATGAGGGCGCCATGAAGCGGAAATTCGTCGATATCGAGGCGCCATAGTTATTGAGCGACGGCGCGTATGCGGAGCCGTCGGTCACCCTGGACGGGGCGATCGCCGTCAGCTGTCTCTATCAGACGTCGTCGGCGACATCGTTCAGTTCCACGGCCCCAATTCCGGAAGGATCTTTCGCTACAAGGACTTGCGCATGCGCCGATTGTGCCGACAGTGGGGATCGACGACCCCGTGCTATGCGGTAACAGGCAGGCATCCGGCCGGGCTCGCCCGGCCATCATAAAAAGCAGTGGAGACGTCAATGAAACTGAAGTGGAGCGGAGTAGCGGTACTCGCGATATTCGCCAGCGCGGCGCATGCGCAGTCGTCGGTCACGTTGTATGGCGCAATCGATTCGGGCGTTTTCTATCAGAGCACGGCGGCGGCGTCGTTCGCGCCGACCGCCCACAATAACGGGCACGTGTACGGCATCAAGGACGGCAGCCTCTATGGGAGTTTCTGGGGCATCAAGGGGGCCGAGGACATCGGAGGTGGCTACAAGGTCAACTTCAGGCTGCAGGGGGTGTTCAACAGCAGCACCGGCAAGCTTGGGCTGGCCGACACGACGGGTGGTACCGCGGTGTTCAACCAGCAGGCGACGGTCGGTCTGTCCGGGGCGTTCGGGACGTTCGACGCCGGGCGGCAGTACACCCCGATGATCTATGCGATGGCCGATACCGACGTCCGCGCGGCGCAGTACTTCGGCAGCATCCTGGGCGCATGGCTCGGGCTGAACCAGGCCGCCGGCTGGCCCGGGACGAACACGAACGTGCCGATCGGCGCGCTGTACGACAGCAACGCGCTCGTCTACCAGTCGCCGAAGTTCTACGGCGCGTCGGTCGCGCTCGAGTATGCGCCGGGCGGCGTGCCGGGCCAGATTCAGGGCGGCACGCGCGAATCGGCAGTGCTCAGGTATTCGAACTATGGCCTGAATCTGTCCGCGGTCTACTACAACGCCCATGACACGAACCTCGCGGCGGCCACGCCGAGCGGGCTCAACAACAACCGCTTCTACTATCTCGGCGCGAAGTACACGTTCCGCGGCGTATCGGTGTCGGCGTCGTACGGGATCGGCAAGAATCCGTCGAACACGAGCCTCGCGGACTATGAAATGATTTCGGGCGGTCTCGGCTATCAGTTCACCCCGTTCTTCAAGATCACGTCCGGCTTCTACTACCTGAAGGACCGCAACAACTCGGCGAACCATTCGAGTGAATACGCGGTGGGCGCGGAATACAGCCTGTCGAAGCGCACAATCGTCTCTGCGCAGGTCGGGTACGTCGCGAACCGCGGGACGATGAACCAGACGATCATGTACGGCCAGATCGTTGCGCCGGGCGTGTCGACCACAGCCGCGATGATCGGCCTGCGTCACAGCTTCTGATGAATTGAGATCGAAACGGAGAACAACGATGAAAGCGATGAATGGACTCAGGGTGGCATTCGGCGTCGCGATCGCGGCGACATCGATCAGCGCGTGGGCGCAGGACGGCGCGGCGGCGGGGGCCTCGGCTGACACGGCGGTCACCGCGTCCGGCGGCATGACGGCAAAAGCCACGCGGCAGGCGAATCGCGCGCTGCGGCGCAAGGTGTACGCGGCGCTCGCGAAGCACAAGGAGATCGACGCGGGCGACATCAGCATCACCGCGAAAGGCGGCGCGGTACTGATCACCGGCACGGTCCAGGAGGCGTCGCAGATCGATACCGTCACCGAGGTCGCGAAGGGTGTCGCGGGTGTGACGTCGGTGACCAGCAAGCTCACGGTGCAGCGGCCGTTCGGCCAGTAGTGCGGCGCGCACGCCGGATCAGTTTGAAGTGACAGACTTGCCCAAGGGCTTGAACCTGATGCACCTCTGTAAACCGGGCGCAACTCTTTCAGGTCGACTGCGCCTTGCGTGAGTTAGGTTCCCTATGGGCCTTCATGATCGACCGCCGACTGAGCGACGAAGACCATTAGCGCGCGCTATTTCGCGCTCGGCCGGCGTCAAGACTCGAAGCCTGACATGTGATGGAGTCTGTCGCCCTTCATTGATACTCACGCCGGCCAGCCGTTCACGTAAGGAGGAACCTGTCATGAAGGTCATCTCTCACGTTGACAAGGTGCGACGCATGGTGGTGCTCAGACAGCACCTCGACCCGTTAGCCGATTTCGAATTGTGGTTCTGGGTCACGCTGACCGCGAGTGTCAACGTGTTCAATGCAACCCTTCATCTCACTGGTCTGACGCGTGACGATCCCGTGTTCTCGACTATTCCCGGCGTGCACGTTGTAAAGCAACCGGATGGCAGTTACGCGCGCGAGTTGCGTGGGCTCGGCGATGTGAGCCATGTCGGTTGGCCGGAGATCGAAGGAGAAGTACCTCCAGCCATTCGGCAACTCGAACATGCATTGCATACCATCGAGCATCACCGGGATCCGTGCATTCGCGGAGATCGCGATCCAATACAAGCCATCGTCGACGAATGTGAGCAAGCGTTTACACAAGTCATGTACACATTCGAACAGGCGTTGAAGGGTACCGACTATGAAAACCGAGAATCATCGGATCAAAGCCGAGAACATCGAGGCGTCGCTGAGTTTTCTCGGCGAAGATGACTGGGAAATGAAAATTGAGGCAGCGATGCTGGCTGGGACACACTGGGCGAACTACGCGTTGCATCGCCGCGGCGTCACTTCCGACAATGACGACATCGTCCACAACTCGATGCTGGTTGTAAGCATGCTGCGCAAGTATTCCCTTGTGGAAGGCGAACTGCTTGGTGGGCTGACCGAAATCGAGGAGCTTCGCCCTCTTTATGTTCGGGGAGACTTGCCAGACGGGTCTCGCGCCGCAGCGCGGGCGCTGGAACTGCTTCGGTTGATTAGCGCGCTCGCCAGGCGCGCGCCATGACTGCTTCAGCGGAAAGCGTCGCGGTGATCCATCGGCTGTGGAGTTGGCGGTATGCGTTGGCATGTCGCAACCGAGGTGGGACGAACAAACCCTGCTGATCGTGACGCTTGAGCCGAGCGTGCAACTGAGCCGGGAGTAGCAGATTTCGTTTTATGCGGGCAAGCGGCGAAGCGGCGCACGCCCGACGATCTGACTTTCGTCACTGAAATTCCGTTGGGAGCCCGCGGGAAGATCTTCAAAACGCCAGTTGCGCGATCAAATTATTGCTCACGCACGACCGACGGCCCGAGCGGCGGCATTAATAACCGCGATCAACCAGACCTGCGGCGGGCGCGGCGCACAGCTAGTCATACCTGTTGTCGTATTTCGCGACCAGCGAGGACCGGGGAGGACAAAATTAATGTCGACATAAATAAGGTGGTCTGCTATCTTGTTTGTACAGATGCAGAACATCAATTTTTCACGGTTTCGTAAAGCTGCGGCGCTACGCGGCGACGGTGGGTGAATTGGCGAAATTCCCGCCAGACACAAGGAGATATCGCTCATGATTAAAGTAGAAAGACTGACCGCTTGCATTGGTGCCGAGGTGTCCGGTGTGAGCTTGGGGGATGCGTCTCGAGATGCATCGCTGTTCGCAGAAATCAAGGCGCTGTTGCTTAAGCACCGAGTCCTCTTTTTTCGAGATCAGGATATCTCTCGCGAAGAGCATGTCTCCTTTGCGCGCCGCTTCGGGAAACTGGAAGATCATCCCGTTGCGGGAAACGATCCGGAACACCCGGGTCTCGTGCAGATCTACCGATCGGAAGCAAAAAATCCGTACGAAAACAACTATCACAGCGACGGGCTTTGGCGGCCGAACCCGTCTATGGGCGCCGTGCTGCGCTGTGTCGAGTGTCCAGAGGTTGGGGGCGACACCATCTGGGTCAACATGGTGGAGGCTTATAGGCAACTACCAGAAGACATCAAGAAGCGCATCGAGGGATTGAGAGCAAAAAGCAGCATTGAGCACTCGTTCGGTGCGGCAATGGATCCCGAGGAGCGAAGAAAACTGGCGGCGCAGAATCCGGAGGTGGAGCATCCTGTGGTGCGGACGCACCCAGAGACCGGCGAAAAGATTCTCTACGTCAGTAGCTTCACGACGCATTTCGTCAACTATCACACAGTTGAAAATGTGCGTTACGGTTTGGACAAGACGCCTGGCGCGAGCCTTCTGCTGAATTATCTGCAGAGTCAGGCATCGATCCCTGAGTATCAGGTTCGTTTCCGGTGGAAACCGAACAGTATTGCAGTCTGGGACAACCGGCCGACGCAGCACTACGCGGTAATGGATTACTGGCCTGCTCCGCGAAAGATGGAGCGAGCAGGCATCGAAGGCGATAAACCGTACTAGCCATTTGCCTGTCCTCGCGAGGTTCGAGGTGTTCAGGCTCCAGCCGGCGGTCGCGGTTCGGTTTTGTATGGATCATTGTTCGCCTCGGTTAGCGCGTCATCATGGCTGTCGCCCTGTTACCCACCGAATGCTCGATACGGGCGGCGGCTAGGGAATTTTTGTCGACATTAGAATGCCGGAGACTATAATGGTCAAAGGATTAAGTTCGACGGAAATTGATTCCGCTATACGCCATGGCCCGAAATAAAACGCAAAACCTTCCCGATCTTTCCTCGCTGCTTACGCCCAAGAATTCACTGATGCTGGCCGTTGAGCGGGCGGTGCTGCGCGGGCAGGACTGGGCGTATGCTTCGGTGCCGATTGCCGAGCAGATCGCTGCCCGCCTGGCCGGGGTCATTACGCTTGACCTGGTGAAGTCGGGGCAACGCTTGCTGGAGAAAGATATCAGCGAGGTGCTGCACGTCAGTCGCGCTCCGGTACGCGAAGCGATGCGTATACTGGAGCGGGACCGCCTGGTTGAGTTTCAGGCCAGGCGTGGGGCGATCGTTACGGCGCCCGATGAGAATGAGCTTCGGGACATTTTTCGCGTGCGCAGCGTGCTTTACGTCACGATGTTGGAGCAGGTGGCGCGCGAAAGCCCGTCCGAACTTGAGGCGTTACTGACCGCGCATATGCCCAGGCTAACCAAGGCGGCCGAGGAGTCGGTAGACGCCTATGCCGTGGAGAGCTTCCTCCTGAATTTCACTACGGTCGATCTGTGCCGCAACCGGCTTCTGGTCGATGTCCTGCACTCCATCTCATTGCGAACCTTACGGTATGTCCGGCTAGGATTTGTGGCTAAGCCTCAATCGGTTCGCACATCTTTAAAATTCTGGCACGCGCTGCAGAAGGCCGCGATCAAGCGGGACAACAAGCTACTGCTTTCCCTTGCAGCTTCGCGACTGGACGACGCCAGGGATGCTGCCATTCGTGCAATCGTTGCAAAACCGGAAGGCAGTCGGCGTGCACGTGCCTCAAAGGCGGCGCAGCCCGAAGTAGCGGCCGGCTCTAAAGAGTAAGTCGCTTCCCGCTCATCCATGCTTTCCTCAACGCTTGGGTACGCTCACCTAAGAGCAGACACCGCATACCAGCATCTCCGGTTGTTTGCTACGCGTCGGTGCGCGATCTTGCGCCCGAGTCGTCCATCTTCTGGCTGGCGTGTAGCGAGCGATACTCGTTCTTCAGCGATCCGATGAGCAGCATCAGATCGCACGTGACATGCCACACGTCCATCAGGACCCGTTGAAACGACCGATGTTGACAATGAACCAGGTTGGTTAGCATCTTGCGCACGTGATCCCGTTTCGTCTTGCCGTCGCCGTCTGGAACCTGGATGCGGAGTCGACGGTCCAGCGCTCCGGCATCAGCGGATTCGCGTACACACGCAGTTCACCATGCCGATCCCCTTGATCAGGCCACGCATGTTCCAGCTGTCCTTGCGCCGGACAAGCTCGATCCGGTGCGATAAATCCTTATCGAAGATCGTTTCGTCGTCCCCTCAATATTACGAGCCTTAGCTTCGCTTCGGGTGTACGCCGCTTCGTAACAATTCGTCGCTGCGCTCAGGTGTGACGTTTCGCGTACGGATAATAATTAATGTCGCCAAAAATAATTTCAGATGCTATCCTGAAATCAATCTCCGTCGTCGGGAGCTTTGAGGCTGCAAGGGAGGTTTTGGCACAACACTTACGCGGACGTTGCGTTGTTCATGCGGGCGAGCGGCTTCGTTCCGTGCGTGCGGTCAATCGTCGAAATCTCCCGCGCGGTGCATGTGGCTAGCGGAGTCGATTTACGACGTCTTTTCCGGCGCGGCAGCAGCAAGCATTGGCTTTCCGGTGAACACCCGATTCTGATCGAGGAGCAAGACGAGCCAACTTCAACGTCATCACACAAGTCATCAAGATGCTTGAAATAAGCGTCGAAATCCAAAGCACGCACGGCGACACAAAGAAAGCGTCCGGCGATGCTGATGGCCAGCAGAAACCACTGCCGGTCTTGGCGTAGAGGTCTTGCCTCGCACGGACCAGACGACATCAAGCGGCACGATTCAATATGAATTTAGTGAATCATTGGAGGAGACAGAATTGAACCTTTACACAAGTAACGTAGTGCCGGCCGAGTCGGTGGCGGCTACCAGCGGCGCCCGAGCCTACGCTTGGGTGGTATTCGCATTGATGTTTTGCCTTCTGCTGTCCGACTACATGTCGCGCCAGGCGCTCAATGCCTTGTTTCCGATCTTGAAAGTGCAGTGGCAGCTTTCCGATACTAAGCTCGGTTCGATTAGCGGCGTGGTGCCGTTGGCGGTCGGCGTGCTGACGCTGCCATTTTCCATAATCGCGGACCGTTGGGGACGTGTCAAAAGCATTGCACTGATGGCTGCGCTGTGGAGTGTCGCCACGCTCGGATGCGCGATTGCCAGCAGCTACCACGAGATGTTCGTCGCGCGGATCTTCGTTGGCGTCGGCGAGGCTGCCTACGGAAGTGTCGGACTCGCGATCCTCATCAGCATCTTTCCAAAGCATCTGCGGTCTACCATTGCCGGCGGTTTTACGTCTGCCGCTGCCTTTGGGTCCGTACTCGGTGTTTCGCTTTCCGGCATCGTTGCGACCCACTTTGGCTGGCGGTGGTCGATGGGTCTGATGGCGATCTTTGGTTTTGTGCTGGTGATCATTTACTTCTTTGTAGTCACGGAAAAAAGGCTCGCGCGTGCGCAGCCGGACAATGCGCGCGGAACTCCGGTGTCCGGGTGTGTGGAACTGACGCCCCGAGCGCTTTTCTCTGGCTTGTTTCCGTCCCGTTCTGTCTTTTGTGCGTACCTCGGGAGCGCCCTGCAGATCTTCATTCAGGGCACGCTTTTCGTCTGGCTGCCCAGCTACCTGAATCGTTACTGGGACATGCCTATCAGCAACGCTGCCGTAGTGGCAGCCGGCCTTGTCCTTGTCAGCGGCATGGGCCAACTCCTGTGCGGTGTGATCACCGACCGGATAAGCGGAGACTCGTCGCTTAAGAGGTGGAACATGGCCATTGGTTATTGCCTCGTGCTTGGCGTCCTGCTGGCGATCGCGTTCCGCTTGCCACCGGGCAATCTGCAACTCGCGCTCCTTGCGCCCGCGGTGTTTTTCCTTGCGAGTTCGTTCGGCACATGTAGCGCGATTATTGCTGGAGCCACATCGCCAGCTATCCATGGCTCGGCATTTGCCACTCTGACGCTGTTCAATAATATTTTAGGCCTTGCGGCTGGTCCATTTTTCGCCGGTGTGGTGGCGGACGCGGTGGGTCTTCAAGGCGCATTGCGCTGGCTTCCGCTCGCGGCAGCTCTGCCCTTCACGGTGTATCTCATTGGCCGGTGGTGTCACATCGCGGAAGTGCGACGCGCGCAAACCTCTAATGCTGGAGAAGGGGACAGCTTTTAGGGGACATCCGCATCAATGCCCGGTGAGTGTTCCAACGAGGTAGGTTGGATCGCGTGTGAATCAGTGCCGCTCGGAACCCGACGAGTGGTTCGTCGTATCAAGGCAGTCGCTCCTCCACCGGCTCGGCGGTTTGCCGAATTCGGCGCTGAACCAGCGCGAGAACGAGCTGATCTCCGAAAAGCCCACGAGATCAGCGACGTCGGAAACCGAATAGCGGCGATGGCTGAGGTAGCGCAGCGCGACTGAGGCGCGCACCTCGTTCACGAGCGAAGAGAACCTGTTGCCCGTCTGTTCGAGCTGGCGCTGCAGCGTCCGCGGCGCGAGGCCGAGGCGCTGGCTCACCGGCTCGATCGTGCCTTGTCCATCGGGCAGGAGGATATGAAGCGCCCGACGGACGTCATCGGCAATCGAGTCGTGCCTGTATCGCGGTTGCAGGGCGAGCAGTTCCTGCGCGTAGCACGCAAGACGGGAGTCGGCGAGCGGGTTAGGGCGGTCGAGATCCTGCCGGGTTATCACGATGCCGTCAAAACCGCTGTCGAAGTCGACGTTCTGTCCGAACAATCGTCGGTGCAACTGAAGACTGGCCGGCGCCGAGTGGGCGAAATGGACGCCTCGCGGCTCGTACTGTGCGCCGAGCATCGCGCGCACGAGACTGAAGAGGACGCTGACCGTGAGCTCAACGATCTCGCGGCCGGGATGCGGGCGTCCGGTGACGAGCACCACGTGCAGCACGACGACGTCCTGTGATTCATCGGTGCGGATGGCGACGGAATCGCTCAACAGATGCCGGTATCGCTCGATCTGCGCAACCACCTGACGCAGCGTTGGCTGATGCTGCAGGAACAGGCTGACCGCGCCGAAGTCGGACAGCCGCCAGACCTCCCCGATGCGCACACCGAGCGACCGGCATGCGGAAGGTTTCGTTGACGCTTCGAACACGCGGGCAAGGCTTGATTCGGGAATCCGAAGATCGGGGCTATACAGGCAGGCCGGATCGAGTCCGACCTCGCGCAGCGTGCGAACCGGATCGATGCCTTCGGCCCGGGCGATTTCAGAATACTTGGTCAGGGACGCGCTTCGAACCAGGATGGTCATGTCTTCACCGCAGAAATCAATCTTTCGACCGTACCGCAGGAGCAGCATCGCGTCTGTGCGGATTAACCATAGTCGGGCTCTTTGTCGGGAAGCGTCAGGTTCTGGCGCGCATCGTCAAGCACGCAGGCGAAGGAGCTCCCACAATCCTTTCGCCAGCCCGCCGTTGTCGAGGCCGTTCACCGGATCGTCCATCGGCAGGTGGTCTGCGTAGCGACGGAAGCGTCGCACTTTTCAAGCCCGGCCTCGATGAGGCGAGCGGTCTGCGCGGGCGTCCACGCAGGCTTGCGCACCAGATTTTCACTC
>NZ_JARESU010000146.1:0-19188 GCF_046027075.1 Paraburkholderia sp. RL18-085-BIA-A
GCATTACGAGACACGGAAGCATGGAGCCCAAACGCGCCACAATCCTAGCCCTCGCCAACATTCTGACGGGTAGCAAATTACATGAGGCAACAGCCTCTACTTGGTAGCAAAAAACCTGAGTCAATGCGCCGGACGAAATCATTGTCGCTCCCAGCCATTTTGCTGAAAGAAGGACGAAAAGCGCTCGACGATCTCGTTCCAACCGATGCGGAGCGCGTCGATCTCTACAGTGGGCTCATTGCATACGCGGGGACGTACAGTATCGACGGCGACAAAGTTAGCCACCATATAGATGCATCGTGGAATCAATCCTGGACAGGCACGACCCACGTACGTCAGTTCGACATCCACGGCAACTCGTTATTCATCAGGACGCTGCCGTCGAAGAACCCGGTGACGGGCAAGAAATCCTCGGCTGTTCTGATCTGGAAAAGGTTGGGTAGAAGGTGCGAACGCCGCTTGCCGCCTCGCTGCTGTGTCGGTATTGGTGCGGGACGTACGTTCCTGGCCACGCTTTGATCGGGAATCTGCGCAAGCAATCCGAGTATTCGTATTTGTCATGCCGGAGCTGGCGACGACAGCACTCAGAGGCTTACGCAATAGGGGCCTACCGCTCCTTGAACGTCGCCCAATTGCAAACCGCGCAAGCCGTTCATCTGCCGGAAATTCCAACGCAAACTGCCATAACTGGCAAGATTCGGACGATTATTGCCGACAGGCGAAAAAAGGACCCGGAGAGAGTCGCCTGCAACTGTCAACGCGCGGTTCCGCAGGCAGCCCGGCTGCTGCGGAGTGCCGGTGAACTGTCGATTCAGGTTAGAGCGCCACGATCTGTCGCAGTAGTTCCAGCGCTTTCATTTCGTCCAGACGTCCAGTTCGTGCTTTTCCCGCGAGCGTCTTGATCAACGCCTCTGCGATCGGTTCAATACCTATCAGATCGTCCAGGCTCGTGACGGGAGCAGAACGGCGTGTCTCCGCGATGACCTCTGTGACGGAAGCCGACGCAGGCTGCTGGTGAGAAACAGACGAAGGGACATCATTGTCAACGGTTTGCCGGATCGCCAGATCGGAGGCAGGCGGGAATACTGGATCCTGTTGCTCCACGGCCGCCTTCGTCACGGCCGTGCCGTTGGCGTGATCCGCCTCAGATGGCTGGGCGTGTCGGTCGCCCGTTGTTTTCGCCTTCTTACCCGCGGGCTTTCTTGTCACCGCCGCTTCCGGCTTTACCGCTGCTGACAATTCCTGCTGATCGGATGCAGGTCGATCCGATTGCGGATCGAGCAGAGCCGACACCGACTCAGGAATGTCCGTCACCCGACGCGGAACGTCCAGCCAGGCAGTTGGCAACCCAAGATGTTCGGTGAAACGGTTGGCTTCGGCGTCGTCCAGACGCTTCTGTCCATACAGACGATTGTCCAGGTTGGAGGCGCTGATTTTCACTACTGCGCTGAGTCGCACCTTGGAACCTTTGCGGTGGGTAAGCACATGCAGGTTGGCGCGACGGATGTTTTCCAGCGCTGCCACGTCGTTCAGCGGCAGGGATTGCTGAGCCCCCGACTTTGGAGACGCTTTAGCTTTCGCCGATGCCGATTTTGACGAGGGCGTCGCACCAGATTTTGCCCCCGCAGGATTACTCTTCGCGGCGGCCTGTGACGAGCCGCCACTGGTTTTCTTTGACATCTCTGATTTCCTGGGCAAACGGTCTATGAGGGTAGGGGGGTGATTCGTCTGGGTGGCAGGAGCCGTCTCCACTACCTGCCCGTACGCGGATTCCAGTTCAGTATTCACGTGGATAAACTCGAGCGGCGCCTTCAGACGACTGATGGTCTCGGATGTGAGGGCGGGATTGGGTTGATCGAAAAACCCATCGGGTAGCCCGAGCGTCGTTTCGATGTGAAAGGCCGTCTCGGGTGTGAATCTCTCGCCGTTGATCAGCTCGGCCACGCGCGTCAGGCTGGAATCGAGTCCCAGTGCGATGTTCTCCGCGCCCACCGCGTCAACCAGCCACTTAAACGAACGCGTTTTGAAAATGGATGCCGTCTGGGCCGGGTCTCGCGCCGGTGGCGTTTTTACGTATGGCTTGTTCTGTCGGTGGGATGTCGTTTTCGAAGGTTGGCGCGATTGACGCTGGCCCTTGTCGCGAGATCCCGAATATCGCCCATGTGGCTGACTCATAAAGTGGGACTCTCCGCCGGTGAAATCACTATCAATGCGGAGATTATAAGGGAGGAGATGCTAGAGTCGGGCTCACCATCATCCATGAGTTGTTCGGGCGGACTTCCTTGGTCCCGGTGACCTCGGCGGCAAGATCGAGAGGTCAACGAAGGCCACCTTGCTGATGTGCGCGCCGAGGCGGGCAGTGGAGTGCAATGGCATTGCTTACAGTCGATCAAGGGCAAGTCATCGGCCCGTGCCGACGACAGCTGCAACAATGCCAAGATGCTTTTTGCTTCAGCCGCAGGTGGCTTTCGTTAGAATCTGTTTTCGATCCTTATATTCGTCTATAACCGGAGGCGAACGTGCCAGGTTTACTTCCCGATGTCGACCGCGAGGGACTCCTCGAATATTCAGTCGTTTACACCGACCGATCAATCAATCATATGTCGCGGCTTTTTCAAGGAATCATGCGCGATATTTCCGATTCACTGAAAAAAGTCTACAACGCGAAGTCGGCCGTTATCGTCCCGGGCAGCGGCACTTTCGGCATGGAAGCCGTTGCCCGGCAGTTCGCAACGAACAGGAAGTGTCTGGTCATCCGCAATGGCTGGTTCAGTTTCCGCTGGTCGCAGATTTTCGACATGGGCGGCATTCCGTCTGAATCGATCGTGTTGAAGGCGCGTCCGGTCGAACAAGGAAGACAGGCTGCCTATGCACCGCCGCCGATCGAAGACGTGGTCGCTGCGATCAGGGACAACAAGCCGGATCTGGTCTTTGCACCGCATGTCGAAACCGCATCCGGAATGATGCTGCCGGACGCTTATTTGCGCGCAGTGGCCGACGCTGTGCATGCCGTCGGCGGCATGTTTGTACTGGATTGCATTGCTTCCGGCACGGTCTGGGTCGACATGCAGGCGAGCGGCGTCGACGTTCTGATCAGCGCGCCGCAAAAGGGGTGGAGCGCGTCACCTTGCTGCGGGCTGGTCATGCTTAGCCCGCTCGCCCGCGAAAGAATTGACGTAACAACTAGCACTAGTTTCGCTTGCGATCTCCGCAAATGGCTGCAGATCATGGAAGCCTACGAGAACGGTGGGTTCGCGTACCACGCCACGATGCCCACGGACGGTCTCGCGACGCTGCGTGACGTCATGAAGGAGACCGAGGCATACGGCTTCGACAAAGTGAGAGCGGAGCAGCTTGAACTCGGCAAGCGCATTCGCTCACTCCTGGCTCACAAAGGTTTCAAAAGCGTGGCAGCCGAAGGTTTTGAGGCTCCGGGCGTCGTGGTCAGCTACACGGATGACGACGGAATACGATCCGGCAAGAAGTTCGCTGATGCTGGCTTGCAGATCGCGCCCGGCGTTCCCCTTCAATGCGACGAGCCTGAAGATTTCAAGACCTACCGCATCGGATTATTTGGCTTGGACAAACTGCGTGACGTCGAAGGCACGGTGGCTCGGCTCGCGAAGGCGCTGGACAGTATTCTTTAGAGCGTTTTCCGTAGCATGTGCGTATTGCTCGTCCTCGCAACCGCTTCGGCGGCAGGACTCCGAAACCTGCCGGACAAGCTATGCGCACGATTCGGCCGTTGCGGCCGTTGCGGCGGCGCAGGTTCTACGTCAGCAATTGACGGATTCCCGACCGTGACGGTCGCAAGCAGCCGAACGGCAGCTTTCGCCACCGGCGAACTCACACTCCCGACCCGTTATAGGTAATCCGTCCCGCCTTTGATCGATACACACTGTCGGACTGGCAGCTTGCTGCCAGTGAAGGCAGGACATGCACCCGCAGGCTACGAATAACTCGACCCAATTACTTGGACGATTACGGCAATATCTTCGAGCCCGCGGGTGTGCTTGCGCTCGATAACGAATTCTCAGGGTTCGCCGTGGCACCGGCTCACTATAATGATTTCGCTGACCGCAAGCATGCATGCCCCTTGTGGCTAATCTACCACTTGCGGAGGTTCAGATGGCACCGCAATTGATGCAGCAGTTTGCCGCCTACGTCGGTATCGATTGGGCGGATAGGAAGCACGACTTCTGCCTGCAGGCAGGTGGTGAGGATACGGTTGAATTCGGCTGCCTCCCTCATCGGGTCGAGTGCATCGACGAATGGGCCAGAGCGTTGGATCAGCGCTTCGGCGGCCCGATCGCCGTTGCGCTAGAACTGGCGAAAGGCCCGATCGTCTCCGCGTTGCAGAAGTATGATTTCTTCACGCTGTTTCCCATCAACCCTTCGACGCTTGCCAAATACCGCCTGGCCTTCAAGCCGAGTCGTGCCAAGGACGATCCCTCAGACGCGGAGCTGGCGCTGGACCTGCTGCTGCGTCACCCCGAGCGGTTTGCGCCGCTCAAACCGCAGAGCGTCGGTATGCGATCGTTGACCGTTCTGATCGAACAGCGCCGGCAGTTGGTCGACGACAGGAACCGCTTCACCAATCGCTTGCGCAGCGCGCTCAAAGAATATTTTCCCCAGACGCTCGACTGGTTCGTGGACATTGACACGATGCTCTTCTGTGACTTCCTGTCCCGATGGCCGACGCTATCGGCAGTCAAGCGGGCCGGCAGCAAGACGCTTGACGGGTTCTTCCGCGCACACAACTGTCGTCGCGCCACGCTGATTGACCAGCGTCTCAAATCGATTCGCAGCGCGGTGGCGCTAACCGAGGATCCCGGCATCGTCACGCCCTACCGGCTGCACGCGGTAACGTTAGTGGCCCAGCTGCGCACGACACTCGCGGTGATCGACGTGTTCGATCAAGAGATCGCAGCACTCGTGCGCACGCTACCCGATTTCGCGCTGTTTGACTCGCTTCCCGGCGCGGGCCCGCATCTGGCACCACGCCTGCTCGCGGCATTCGGCGAGCAACGCGGGCGCTTTCGCAGCGCGGTTGAAGTGCAGCAGTACACCGGCATCGCACCGGTCACCGAGCGCAGCGGCAAGAAAAGCTGGGTGCATTGGCGTTGGCAATGTCCAACTTTCCTGCGCCAGACTTTTGTCGAATGGGCCGCCCAGACGATCAACAAATCGTTCTGGGCCGGCGTCTACTATCGGCAGCAGCGTGCCAAAGGCAGTTCCCACCAGGCTGCGGTGCGGGCGCTGGCATTCAAATGGATACGCATCCTTTACCGGTGTTGGCAGACTGGAAAACGCTACGATGAAAGCGTCTATCTGAACGCGTTGAAAAGACGCGGCTCGCCGCTTCTCGGCAAGCTGAGTCTGTCCGACGGATAAGAGTGGGCGGATCTTGCTCTTTTATCTGATTGGGGCAAGCCGCGCAGCGGCGCGTCAGGCCGAAGGCGAAGCTCGCGGGGAGCCGGTGGGCAACGACGGAACCGCCGTCAGGCGGCTGTCCACGGCTTTGCGCTGTGGGCAGCGTCGTTGTCCACGGGCGGGCGCGGGATGATCAGGCAAGAGGGCCACTTGTGACCGACAGGAGGAGCGCAGAAGCATCGAAGAAACAAAAAAACTTGACGGACCGCCTCAGGGCATGTTGCTGCCAGTCACTCGCTCATTCTGAGGGGCCGAAGACAGGCAGCAAGCGGCCGGTCAAACCTCTTCTTCAGTCGTGCAGGCTTTGCTTAACAAATGTCGGCGTTCTGCTTTTTTCGGTAGCGGTGCGTCGACGGAACTGACACACCGTTCCCGCTCAAGCTAGCGGACGACTCATTTCATACGCAGGCGGAGCGATGTCCGCCGTGCTGCAGCGTCTGGATGACACCGTGGGCTCATTCAAGCCAGCCCTTGATGGTATCTGCCATGACGTTGGTCGAGATGCCATAGCGATCGTGGGTTGTGTCGCGCTAAGGATGCAGGAGTAAAATTCAGGCGGACATTTTCCTGAAGTGAAGCGTGATATGAAGAAGGCGACTGCGAGAACAGCCCTGCCTGCCGGCGTAGCGAAGGTACTCAAGCGCCTGCACTATCCGCTGGACGTGATCCTGCTGTGTGTGCGGTGGTAAGTGGCCTACTCGCTAAGCCTTCGCAATCTCGAAGAGATGATGGCTGAGCGCGGTTTTGAGGTTAACCATTCCAGCGTGCATCGCTGGGTGAGCAAACTGGTGCCATTGTTCGAGAAGGCCTTTCGCAGGTACAAACGCCCGGCCGGCAAGAGCTGGAGGATGGATGAAACCTACGGCAAGGTGCGTGGCCAGTGGAAGTACTTGTATCGCGCAGTGGACAAGGCCGGTAATACGGTGGATTTCCTGTTGCGGGCGCATCGCGACAAGACTGCCGCGCGCCGCTACTTCGAGAAAGCCATCGATCGGAACGGCGCGCCTGAGACCGTGACCATGGATAAAAGCGGTGCCAACCTGGCCGCCCTTCAGGCCATCAACGTTGAACGGAAAACGCCCATCAAGGTCCGGCAGGTCAAGTATTTGAACAACATCGTCGAACAGGATCATCGGGCCATCAAACGCCGAATCAGGCCAATGATGGGCTTCAAGGATTTCCGGTGTGCTCGCATCATCCTGTCAGGCATTGAGACAATGCACATGATCAGGAAAGGTCAGATGAAGGACGACGGCGTTACCCGAACCGCTGCCGATCAATTCTATTCGTTGGTGGCATAAGGACTCCTTGTCATCGCGGAACTTTCTTGCGTTGCTGAACTTATCGCGACACAACCCGCTCGACAGTAGCGATGCGTTTTCGCTTCCTTTTGCGCACGCTCGGTGCAGCCTTGCTGTACAGCCGCCAGCGTGAATGCGGCGATAACCGTAGCGGCGCTTCTGCGCTGCGATAGCCAACATCTGGCCTGTCAGTGCCTCGTCGCCGCCAATTCGACGCGACTTATAACGGAACAACGACCGCGAAAATTCCGACCAGCCCGCAAGCCCGGGGGATACGCATTGCGCGCTCGGTCATCAATAGCCGGACCGCCTCGCGTTTGGCTTGCGGGCTTGCTACTTTCGGGACAGTAGGTCCTTCAGGTCAGAGTTGTCGAGCATCGACTCGGCGAGCAGGCGCTTGCTTGCTGTTCTCCTGCTCCAGCTTCTTCAGACGCTGCGCGTCCGAAACGGTCATGCCGCTGAACTTCGCCTTCCAGTTGTAATACGTGGCCACCGAGATGCCGTACTTGCGGCACAGGTCTGCCGGCTTCAGGCGAGTCTCGGCTTTCTTCAAGATGCCGATGATTTGTTCTTCGTTGAATCGTTTCTTCATTGCCGCTCCCCTTTGGAACGGACTCTACACCGTCACCGCACCAAACGCGGGGAGCAGGTCAATGACAGTATCAAGAAGACCATAACAAGCTGTCCGAAAGCCTGGAAATCCGTCCTATCCGATGTGATAGCTATATTTTCTCCTCCAGCCAGCTAGAGTGGCGGCACGTGCGGTCGATACCAGATATCACCCACGAATCGACCATCAGGGACCAATGCGCTCGGGGCGGACATGAAATTCATCGATGAAGAGATCGCTCACGTCATGCGCATGATGGCGCCGTCGTTGGCGCTGGCGTCAAGCCCCCGGCGTTTCGTTCGACTATTGGCACAAGCGTCTGTCCGCGCTACTCGATTCCACGCAGATCACGCACGCTCAGTCCGTACCGTCGATCCGGAGCCTATCGTGCTCGCCGCGTGTACGGCACTCTTTCTGATTGGCATGGCGGTTACATGACCCTAATAGTCGATCGACACAGACGCCCAAGGGCTTCCGCCGGCTACTCTCCTTGGTAGACGGCTTCTACATGTTAAACATGTCGATAACTTCGCCACATGACATGATGGGAGGTGACTTCTATGCAATGAATTCTTTGCGCAAAGCATTAAATAATATTTTTGAATAAAATTAATTTGCAGAGGTTACGTTATGGCTAGCACGGATTTGATCACTTATCTGAACTACATGTCGACGTGGGACACCGAAAGTGATGAGAATATTGACAAATTGATTTCCGAGCAAAATCTGTTCCTCAATCTTAATGATTTTGAATCTGACTCGGCAGTTGATTCGGTATTCAACGCCATTAATGATTTAGCGTGTGAGGTTAGAGACCGTACTATTGCTGCAGACGCTACTCAAATGGCTGCTGACGCTGCAGCAGTAGCATCAATTTGGTCTTTTGGGCTTGGTATGGCTGCCTTCGTGGCGCTTGAGGCTGCAGAGCAAATTGAGAAAGCTGTCATCTCCTCAAAATCAAAAGAGTTGAATGAAAAATTAACAACGGCGGATGCGGACATCTCATCTAGAATAGGCCAAAATGTTGCAGATTACGTCGGTAAGTACAAAGAAAATAACAATTTAATAGTAAGTAAAGCGCCAAAGGGGCTTGATACCAGCACTTGTCGCGCTAATTTGATGCAGTTCATGGCAGAGGTACAAAGAAACGGAAAGCTAGATGCTGCGACCTTCCGTCAATACGCAGAGTCCGCGAGAATCGTCTACAACAGCGACGAGATCAATAAAGTATATGACGCCCTGGACAAATTGAACTTCAGCGCCAAATCTGACGCGGATGTCAAACAATTCATGAATGTCCTCGCTGGGTTGACATTGCCTCCGAATGCCAAATTTGGGTTGACCATTGTTACGAGCATGTCAATCGCGATCATGTTTTACAAGCTCAAAATCGCAAATGCCACAATTAAGGCACAGGCCGAAGAGGCAGGCCTACCAGTTGAAGAGGTTGATACGAATGCCTTTGAAGCAATGGATGCGGTGGGCAAATTTGCAGCTGGCGTCGCCATTGTGATGTCCGTGGTTGATGTTGTTCTGAATATTATCGATATTGTGGATGTCGTCGAGCAATGCAAGAAAATGTGCGACGAGCTGAACACAACCATCAAAACAAGCTACAAGTCTTATTTCAATGGCATTAAAACTGCAGCCCAGCAATATAGGGCTGCGATAGGTGCACCCGCTCCAAGCACTGGAAAAACCGCTCAAATCGATGTGAACCAGATGCATGCCCAAATAGCCCAGTATGGTTCGATCACTCAGTTTGGCGTTCGCATCTCAAATATCGCGGGTACAGCTGACAACCCAAATCAAAGTTCCGGCGTGGCTTCCAAAACGGATAAAGGTTTTAGCGGCTACAATGGAACATGGGAGGTGGGCAACTGGGGGGATACCCTGAAATTTACCAGTTAAGAGCAGTGGCTCCATCGCGGTAAAGTGAAATGTATTGTCGCGGCGAAATAGCGGTGGTGTATTGCGCCGTATGTTTGCGCAACATTGGTCCTGAATCAGCGCTCAGGTGGACTGGAAGCCTGTCTTACGTTGTGGACAGTCAACCTAGCTCTTCAGGGGTGAGCTTGCTACACCGCGCATCTTCCGCAGCCTAATTGGTTTTTCAAGCGAGCACCGATACTTGCTGACAAGTATTGGTGCTCGCCGCGCTACGTGTCATGAAATTGTTCCATTAACCCCCAAAATTGCTTCTTTTAAAACTGCTCTCGAATTTCAATGCATAATCCAAAAACATGAAGCGCTCGTGCGATGAAACGTTCAATGATTTTCACTACTGTGGCGGTCGAAGTGAAGGCCTTGACGTTATAGGAGCCACTCCGATAAACTGATGCGCCGGGTCGTTATTTATAATCACCGTAACATATGGCCAATCGTCGATTCGCTCATCTTCGAAATCCGAATTTGTTCGGACCATGCTCTTGTGCGAACTGATCTTAAATACAAACCACGGCCCACTGTGAAGCAAAAGTTTATGATGAATACTGCCCCGGTTATATATTGTCGACAACCGCTAGGTATATGATTGCGCGTCGCCTGGCGGCCCCTTCGCCGTAAGCCCTTCATTTAGGACTTCGTCCAGCCGCGCAGGGGCGTGCGCCGCAATCCACCCAAGTTAAGCGCGTTTGCCGCGCCGGAACTCAATCAAGTTAAAAAAACACTTGACGTGAAGCTGACTTCGCGGGGCCGCCGCTACTGGCGTCTTTCTAGACGCCAGTAGCGGCGGCCAATGAGGATCTTTTTGATCTTCGTTGGCCCCATGTCTCTTTCCACTCTGCTTGCCGATCTCGCAGCCCATATACAGACTGACCAGTTTCGCCAGCTTGCCCGCGATCCCGAGCATCCCACGGCGTTCCAACGTCGTCGCAAATTGCCCTTACCGGCACTGATCGCATTGATGCTCACCGGCATGCGCAAGAGCGTCCAGACCGAACTGGACGAGTTCTTCGGACATCTGCAGCAACAGGCACAATTGCTACGCAAGGTATCTGGGCAAGCGTTCGCGCAAGCGCGCGCCAAACTCTCCACGACCGCCATTCCGGCGCTCAATGACAGGCTGCTCGAGCAAGCCGCGCGCCATGGTTATGTGCCGCGCTGGAACGGCTTGAGGCTGGTCGCCGCCGATGCCTCCACCGTCCGTTTCGGCCTGCGCGCCAGCCACGTCAAGCGTGCCGCGCTGCCCGACCAGCTTGTGTTCGGACTCTTCCTGCCTGGCGCTGAACTGATGCTGGCCGCCTCCCTGCATGGCGTGCATGAGAACGAGCGTCAAATGCTGTTCGAGCATCTGGATCGTCTCTCCAGCGACGATCTCCTGTTGCTCGATCGGGGCTATCCCTGCCGGTGGCTGCCTGCCGTCCTGAATCAGCGCGGCATCCCTTTTTGCATGCGCGTCGAGCAATCCGGCAATGGCGGCTTTGCCTGCGTACGTCAGTTTCTCCGCTCCGGACTGGACGAGCAAATCGTCACCCTGCGCGCCCCGGATCATCGCGACGCAGTCGATTACGAATGTCCTGCCATGGCGCTAACAGTGCGCCTGGTGCGTCACGTGGCCTCCACCGGCAAGGTGCGGGTCCTGATGACCAATTTACTCGACAGCGCGCGCTATCCGGCCAGTCAATTTGGCGATCTCTACCATCAGCGCTGGCGAATAGAAGAAGCGTTCAAGCGCCTCAAGCATAGGTTAAACCTCGAGCATGTTTCGGGACTCTCGCAACGCGCTGTTGTACAAGATCTCGCCGCCAGGGTGCTCTGCGACAACCTGCAGGCCTTGACCACCTTGACGGCCCACGCCTGCCATGAAGTGCCGCCCGATCGACGCATCAACCGCGCTTACGTGCATTCCGTGCTCAAGCCTCTACTGCCATCCCTGTTGCTCGGCATCGCCGCGGCGACCTTACTCGCGGACGCCTTGGCCGTCATCGCACGCCATACGTTCCGTCATCGACCAGGAATCTCAAAGCAACGCAAACCCCGCCCGAAACCCCACAAATTCATGACGCAAAAACCTTGTTGAAAGATCTCCATTTCTTAACTTGGGTGGATTGGCGTGCGCCGCCGACCGGCTGTTGCGAACAAAATTCGGGGAATCAATGAAAAAAATCAGAGACGTCGCTTTTGTCATTGCAGTTTTCGCCCTGTCGGGTTGCGCGCATCCGATACAGATTGCTCCAAACACGGCAAACATATACCGGACACCAAGCGATCCACCGAAGATTAGCGCTACCGTCGGCATGGTGATGCCCGCCACTCTCAGTAGTCTGGAAGTGATAACGCCTGGAGGAGCGGGAAATAACGTTCGATATTTTCCTTACAGGGATATGGAGGCCGGATACGAAAAAATGCTGTCCAACGTTTTTGAAAGCGTCGTCACGGTGACATCATCGGATAGCGCTGAAAGTTTGTCGAGAAACGGCATCAGTATTACCGTGACTCCGGAGGTGATCACGAACTCAGGACCGACAGGCTTTTTCACCTGGCCGCCTACCAATTTTACTGTTGATATGACAACGGTTGTGTGGGACACGAACGGAAAGGTCTTGGCCAACCCGAGAGGTGGTTGGAAACGGTCAGGCAGCTGGTTTCTCTGACTTTAAAGGTGACTTCGGGATAGCGGGCCGTCGGGCTATGGAAGATGCGTTGAATAAAATGCAACACGCATTGTTGGAACAAAGGAACGTTTCCACTGTTTCCGTGCCCACTTCCTCTGCTTCGCCGGTCGTACCCAGCGATGCGAAGGACGCACGGGATGACGCCACCGCACGGCTCGACAAACTTAAAGGATTGCTCCAGAAAGGGTTGATTACTCAGGCTGACTACGATCAGAAAAAGAAGGAAATCCTGAGTCGCTTTTGAACGAGGCCGACGTTTCGCGGCTAGAAGTAACGTAAAAAAACAATTTGGCGGCGCCGCGGTTGCGGGGCGGCCGTTGGCCACTGGCAGTGACAGCGAATTGTCGAAGAGTGCTTCGTTAAACACCGGGAAGGACGGGCGCCGCATATTGATGTCCGTGCAGTGGGAGGGAAACGGATGCTCGCCGATCGGCTTTGCCGGAAATATAATTTCGACCCACATAACGCGACATAGTTAACCTTGGTCGCGTCCCGATGAACGACTGCTTCGGAGAATAGCAACCGTCCCTAGCGGGTCGTGCACGGCCGGTCGCGTCAGGCAGAGACCGGCCAATTTGAGTCATTCAACGCCGGCGGGTGAATCGTTGACAATCTGCGTCAACGGCGATGCGGTCCCTGTCCATGCCATGCTGGCGCGAATAGGGGCACAATGATCAAACCCACGGGTGCCTGTACCGCAGGTGTGAAGGTGCGCATCACTCGCCAGCGTATGGTCGGAAAAAAATCGCCCGACACAGTGGCGCGGACATAGCAGCCAGAGTAACGCCCGGCCACCCGTGGCATTCCACTCTTCTACGACAAACGGGAACCGAGTGGCCATTTCTCGCGGCGAACGGGGCTCCCGGGCAGATTTTCGATACCTGCTCTCGGCCAATACCGGCGGATCGACCACGACATCGGAGAGCAGCCGGTCAACGTTGTATTCGGCGCTAGGAGGCGTTCCCCTCGCCACCACCGGGGGGCGGGGACGCCGTCACTGCAAGAACCACTGGCGGTTGACCCGATAGAGTCACGTCAACCATTTGCCGTAGTATAGGTGCGGAAAAATTACCTCTTTCGGGCTTTCATCCGTTCTTCCGGGGGACTGACATGCGATTGGCTGACTTCATCGTGCGTGACATGGAAGCGATCCTGGTGCAATGGGAGGCGTTTGCCGCCACCCTGTTGCCAGCCGCCGCGGACATGCAATCGCTGGCGCTGCGCGACCACGCGCAAGTGATTCTCGAGGCAGTGGCGAAGGACTTGAGGACATCACAGACCAGGGAAGCTCAAGCCGAAAAATCAAAAGGGCGAGCCCCTAAACTCATTGATGCCCCGGAAACAGCGGCGCAAACGCACGCCCTGCTGCGCGCGCGGGGCGGCTTCAACATAAACCAGATGGCCGCCGAGTACCGTGCGCTGCGCGCCAGCGTACTTCGCCTGTGGATGGATGAGTGTCAGCCCGACGCCCCCCATCTGAACGACATCATCCGCTTCAACGAGGCCATCGACCAGGCAATCGCCGAATCGGTTGGGTTCTTCAGTGCTCACGTTGAGCAGGCACGCAATCTGTTGCTGGGAATGCTTGGGCACGACATGCGCAGTCCGCTCCAGACCATCCAGATAACAGCGTCGTATCTCGCGGCGCTGAACGCCGGTGAGAAAGTGTCCGAAGCCGCGTCCCGTTTGATCAGCAGCGGCGCTCGCATGCACGCGCTACTGGACGACATGCTTGACTTCAATCGAACCAACCTGGGTCTGGGCATCACTATCGCTCCGATCCATGTCGACCTGGCAAGCCTTCTTGCCGATGAACTGAACCAGTTGCGGGCCGCACACCCGGACCGTCAGATCGATCTCGAGGTGGTGGGCGACGTTCAGGGTTTTTGGGACGGCAGAAGGCTGCAGCAGTTGCTCGGCAATCTCGTGCTGAATGCACTGAAGTACGGGGCGTCAGACGCGCCCGTGCGAGTGCTCCTGGCGGGCAAAGAAGTGGAACTTAACTTCGAGGTCAGGAACAGTGGCCCCGCGATCGAGCCAATGGCGCTGAAGCAGATCTTTGAACCGCTCAAACGTGGCCCGAATCATGATACCGGGCACGACGCCGGCAGCAGCCTCGGACTCGGACTATACATCGCGCGCGAGATTGCCAAGGCACATGGGGGCGACATCGAAGCGCGGTCCGATGAGGCAGAAACCGTGTTCGCTGTGCACCTACCACGTCGCAGGTAGCTCGCTGATTGGTGCGATGAGGCGGAGATCTGAGATACGTCTTTACGAGTCCAGGCATCACGCTCAACGGCCGCTTTGCCTGATCGCCACCGGCCGGTTTGGGTCGACTTGCGACGGATGGCCGAGCCGAAAGCAAACGGGGAGGCCGTTGACCATTGCGTGAGCGCCCAGCAATAAGGTAGTGTGGGGCTTCACGACTCCAACGACGGATCAGCAATGAACAAACAGGAACTGGTGGACGCGGTCGCCGCAGCGACAGGCGAGAGTAAGGCTGCGACGGGCGAGGCGATCGATGCGGTGATCGGCGCAATCACGACGGCCGTTACGAAAGGGGACACCGTCCAATTGATCGGCTTCGGGTCATTTTCCACCGGAGCCCGGGCTGCCCGCGTGGGTCGCAACCCGGCGACGGGGGCAGAAATCCAGATCCCTGCGGCGAAGACGGTGAAATTCACCGCCGGCAAAGCCTTCAAGGATGCAGTCAATCAATAGGCTCGGTCAGGGGCTTTCACGGACGAAGCCACTGCCGGTCGGCTAGAACAGCTGGCTATTCAGTGGCAGCAGGTTGATCCACTTCACCGCAGTGCGGCGTTCGACGCCCGTCTGCATGGATCGAGCGGATCATCACACGTTGACCCCTCACTTCTCCGAGGACTTCAACAATACGATCCTGGTATCGGGCAAGTGCACCGGGCGTGGGCTTGCGCTTCTTTGCCTGGGTTGGAGAATCGGCCATGGGCGCCACTTCGTTATGACGCTACCATCATAATGGGGTGGCGCCCGTCCGTGAAGCTATTCCTTCAGTCATCCTCACTCACCCTATACAGTCATGCGTCGTATCGTCGTTCGCAATTCTGCCGTACATGGTCGCGGCGTGTTCGCGCTTGCCGATATCCAGGCCGGGATGCTGATTCTCGAATACAAAGGGCAGCTCGTTTCGTGGAGGGCGGCACAACGCGCTTACGCGCGGTCCGGCGCCGAGGATGGCCATACCTTTTTCTTCGACCTTGATGACGGTCGTGTGATTGATGGCGCTCAAGGTGGGAATTCTGCACGATGGCTCAACCATAGCTGTGCGCCGAACTGCGAGGCCGAACGGGACGGCGAACGGGTGTTCATCCGGACGATCCGTCCCGTGGCGAAAGGGACGGAGCTTTTCATCGATTATCAACTGCAAGTCGAAGGCCGCCGAACCGCTGCGGTCAGACGAACCTACTCGTGCAGCTGTCATGCGGCCGGCTGTCGAGGCACCATGCTATCGAAGTGACTGCGGGCGCGGTGATACCCGACCAAGTCGCTTGTTTGTCAGTACAGTCACGCGCCAGATCGCTCATGTGAGGAATGTCGTACGGCAGAGTCCGGCCACGAAGAGACCGTCGTCCGGCGCCACCGAATGGCCGATCATGGCGCCATGGCAGCCATTTAGAGCGGTCGAGAATCCGATGGACGACTGCCAGGTTTCCTGCGCGGCATGGGCATCAGGGCACAGGGTTACGAATTGAACAAGTCATCGACAATACGTCGTCCCGCACTGTAGCCGCCCATGAGCGCATCGGCTTCACTGAGAAATGGCTTGCCTTGGGACTCGCCAAAACGCAGCGGCGAGAACACGGCGACAGAGGCACCGGCCTTGCTGATCCTCACGACCGCCACAAATCCGACGCTGGTTGTCCCACTGCGTCCGGCCTTCCAGCTAAAGTCAGTCTCGACGGCCACCTCAATGTCGAATCCGTGATAGTGATAAGTGCGGCTCATGGGGTCACCAGGTCCACCTGCTCCGACATCCGCCGGGCGTCGTCCGGCCTCACAACGCCGATGTGCCGGAAGAAAAGCTCCACGATGCCACGCGTAGGCACACTCGCGGAAAGCGTCGCGATTTTGACCGGCGCGAACCAACTGCACTTCGCAATTTCGTTGCTGGGCTGTGCGGTCAGGTGAGGCCTCACCTCAGCAAAGAAGACATAGTGCTGCGTGTTGAAGCCGTCAAACCGGAAAAGATACGCTAGGTCATCTGCGACAAGCGTGGTCTCTTCTTCCAGTTCCCGCAACGCGGCTTCATGGGGCGCCTCGTCCCGACGAATTCTTCCGCCCGGTAGCGCCCGTCGCGACCTTTCGCTGGCAACCAGCAGAATACGGTCGTCCCGAACGCACAGAACGCTTGCCCTGTCTTTCATCCTCTCCCTGCCCGTTAGCTTGTATGAGCCCTTCCCAGGCCAGCGTTGATCCAACGCCGCCCACCGGTGACGCGGGTATTTTAAGCGTTGTCTAAATGCCGCGCAGTGCAGGCGCGCATCGTCGACGGCCGTCGCAGATCGGTCTGAAACCAGACCTGCGAGAAGTCGTTCTGTGCAACAGGAGCGGGGTCGACTGCCACCGATCGCCAAAGGGCAGAGTCCGGCTGCCGATTGCGGCCATGCAAGGTCGGGGAAAGTGGATGCGCATTGCACCAGGCGGCACGCGGCCAGGAAGCGTCGTTCGCCTCGGGCGTGGGCCTGACATTCGGGTGTGCATAGTAATCGGCTGCTCACCCACCGACGATGCACGTCGCATCCTTGGCCAAACCCGCCATTCAATCTGTCACAGAAATCCCATGCCTCGAATGTGGCAAATGGCAACGACAACGCATTGTCCTCAGAAGAGTCGCCCTCGCGGCGGCCATAGAGCGGAGCATTGGCGCCGCTATCGTGAATCGCTCGCGCCCGGCGTCGGCCCGCGCTAACCGTCACACTCTTTCATCCGACGCTCAAGCTCGGCAATATCCTTCGAAGCTGCGAGGTATTCATCACAGCGGGTCCCGTGGGCATTTCGCAGCCAGCGGTCGAGACGTTCTAATAGGAGAATGAAAAGCATACGCATACCCGGTTCGGTTGAAGGCTATTTAAGGTTTCGCCAGCCGTTGTGCACGCAGAAGCTCTTCTGGCACTGCGCGATATTTCCTGATCAGGGATAGCTATCCGACGGCGTTCCCTTGAGGTCAAGTATGTGATGCGGGCGACTCATATCCAAGCGAGTGGATGCATCGCAGCATGCCAAGCGTACGGCGTTTCATGCCACCCCGAGTGGCTATTTCCTTTGGGGTTCGTTGTCGCGTGGACTGGCAGCACCGGGGAGATATTTCCTGGACCTGGCCAGCGAAGTGAATGGTCGACACCCGGCCGTTGCCATCATTACATGCGTATTACGAATGCACTTTTTCAACACCAAGGTGCGGCTAGGGGAAACCACTATTCTTCCAAAAATGCCCGTCCCTTATTTTGTTCTTCTGTTGATTCCGGCATAACCAATTGATGGCGGCTGTTCCGCTTCCTGCCCTCCGGTTCAGGACTGCCGGATATGGCTGCCATGTACGGTTACATTCATTTCGAACGCGCAACCGCTTTCGTCGACTAGCGCGATGGTTCTTGGTCCACGTATTTTCAGGGAAACGATGACCGCCGGAACTCGTAAAAGCGGTTTTTCCTCGCTTGGGCCCATCTCCTGGGGCACCCATCTGTGTCACTTCTACGAATCACGAGGCGAATTACTCAGTGCCACGGCGGAATTCCTGCACGCCGGTCTCGCCAATCGCGAAGCCGGCGTATGGGTCGCGCCGGCGTTGCTGGGACCGGAAAAAGCTCGCCATATGCTCACGCGGGCGGCGCCCGCACTCACTGAATACGTAGACTCCGGCCAGTTGCAGATTCTCGATGGCGCGCAGCTGTATGCACCGCCTAAAGCCGGCTTCAACGGCGGCGCCACAGTGAGCTTGTGGTCGGCGGCGATCAACGACGCGCTGGGGCGCGGCTTCGAAGGGCTGCGGGTCGCTGGCGACGCAGTCTGCAACGAAAACACCGATTGGGCCGCTCTCGTCGACTATGAAGCGACGCTGAAGCAGCAGCTCGCCGCGCGTCCGATCATCGGTTTATGCACGTACTGCGTGCAGCAGTTGCGCGCCGCTCAGACCCGGGAAATCGAACGCCTGCACGATGCGACGGTCGCGCCGTCGCCTGCCGAACCCGCGGAGCGGCCCAACATGAAAGTCGGCCGCCGGGCCGCACCGGTTGCGCGACAGCAGGTCTCCGCGGCCAGCGAGCCGACCGGCGAGGAAAGTCAACAACCAGCTATCGGGCCGATGATCGGCCATGAGATTCGCAATGCAATTACGCCGCTCAGCCTGCTTGCCCGTCTGCTGAATACGCAGTATGGCCACGACGATCAGCTCACGCGGTATGCGCTGCTGCTGTCGCGGCAAGCAAACCTGCTGGGTCAGTTGGCCCAGCAGTTGATGGCGCCCGCCCATGCGCAGCGTGCGAGCCCGCCGGAGCCTGAAGGCGAGGCACCACCGGAACCCGCCGCGGACACGCGGACGGCGCATCCGGCGCACGTCAACGTCGACGATTTGCTCGTGCATTGCATTCAGGTGGCCGAAGCGGGTGTCCCCGGGCATGCGCCGATTCAACTGACGGAAAGCGATGCGTCACTCCTGGTGCAGGGCGACTTCGGCAAGCTGACGCAGGTGTTCGTCAACGTGATGGTGAACGCGCTCAAATATTCCACGGCAACGGATGCCGTCACGGTGATGGCGGCTCGCGCTGGGCGCTACTGCTATATCAGCGTGCGCGACAATGGCATCGGCATCGCGCCGCGCGAGCTCGCGGCGATCTTCAAGCCGTATGCGCGCGGCCTCGTAGGTCGTGCGCTGGGTGTCAATGGTCTTGGGCTCGGGTTGTCGGTGGTCCGTGAGATCGTTGCGGACCATGGCGGCACTGTCGAGGCCTTCTCCGAAGGCACCGGCGCGGGTTCGGAATTCGTGGTGCGCCTGCCGCTTGCGAAGGTGTCGGTAAGCGCCGATAGCTAAGGTCACGCTCGAAGCAAAAGTCTGCGGCGAGGTTTGCGCCGCGCCGGCCGACGGCGGCACCGGATAACGCACCTCAAAGGTTACGCAGGCCGTTGCGCGACTGCCCGCTGTCCACTCAGGCCGTGCAAGTGCAGTTGCGCTCGAACGCTAAGGCTTCTG
>NZ_JARESU010000147.1:0-19153 GCF_046027075.1 Paraburkholderia sp. RL18-085-BIA-A
TCCTTCCAAATCGACAGGCGACGCTCCAGCTCCATATGGAGCTGGGTCATCCCGCCGAGCAAGGGTGGCCCGCCCACGCCCGCACCGAATTCCTCCAGCGCCTGTTGGATGCGCCCAAGAACGTGCGGATGCGTGGTCAGGCCGAGATAATTGTTCGAACCGAACATAACCATCTCTCTCGTCGTGCCGTCGATCCCCCTCACCCGCACGCGATTTGATACCGCTGAAACGATCTCCCTGCCGTAATGCGCAAGCCCCATGGCGCGTGATTCACGATAGTAGTCCGAGAACGGTTTGACACGTCCCAGCAGCGTAGTGGCCTCAGTCCTGAAAAATTCAGACAGTGAAAAATTCTCGCCGTTATTCGTAGACGCCACACAGTCCAGATCTGCGGCGGGCGAACCAGATGACATGATGCGTTCCTTTGGAATGACCGGCTTATTAGTCCGTGGTATGTAAGCGAGCCGAAGTGCGTTGCATCGTTCCTAGGGCGCTGCCAGGCGAAGCCGGTTCTGTTCGAAGGCTCACAATAACATAAAACTATCAACATACTAAATTGATCAAATAAATTGATCTCATTGAGCAGGACTATGAGGTGGTAGCGCTGCTGGTCGAACAGGCAGCGCTACCTATTCGACAACTCCCAAGGCCGCAAGCCGAAGCGTGCCGTGGTCCGGCAGGAAAGAGGTCGCCGAACATCGGCAGGCAGGCCACTAACGGATTGGAGCCTTGGTCGCTTCGTTTGGAATTAGATCAACGTCATACTCTGATGATAGGCGGGAGGGGTAACCGGACAATGACCGGTTCATTACCATTCTGAAATTCACGCTATTTACGATTACGCACCGTTGCGAGAAACAACGCACAGACGCTTCGGGCGGAGCGTCTTAATTAATCGCCCGAAATCCGGCTGTTGTCCACATGCTCTGTGATGGACGCTCAGATACGTGGCGGCTTTGCCGATGCACCACTGATCGACGACGACCAGCGTCGCTTGCCAAGCGGCGAGCGGACGCTCGGAAATAGCAGCCGAGTGACTCAAAGTGTTAAGCGCTGTTCGACGCCTGCTCTTGTCCGTCACACGATGAACGCGCGGCGACGCGTGCGGGCAGGCGTTGGACAACGCCCGAGGGAGGAAACCGCGGAGTGCACCGGCAGGGCGGGAACCTTAGGCGGCTATGGGGATTGGAGAGATCTCGGGAGCAACCGACCCAGGGAGTGTTGGAACGAAGCTGGGTCCGGATGGGCACGGACAAGGTTTCGACACTGTCCTGGACTGTGTTCTGGCGATGCGGGGAGTGGCGCCAACGTCTGCCTGGCACGTTGGACGCGAGCGTCCGCTGTTGGCGTTCGTTGCCGAACAGCCGACGGTCGGATTGAACATACGGGGTCATTCGCGCTCAGCGTTGCCTCGGATTGTCGGCCGTGCGCGAATCGGGTGACTGCACAGCAGGATTTCGATGATGATCATCGGCGCACCGCAGTGCCGGCACACGAAGGTCGGCGCACCATCACTGGCAACGTGGTGCTCGTTGCGTTCTATTCTCCGCGTCACGTGTATCCCACGGTTGCCACGTTCATTGCGATCATGGTGCTCTGCCTTTGGCTGACGATTTGCGGCTCGCGCGAGCCGACGCCTGCCGGATCCCGCGGACAGTTCGAGCTCTTCGCGTTCATCCGCTCGTTCTATCTGGATCCACGCCTCCACCGAAACTTTTACTGGGTGCTGGTAACCCGCCTGTTCGGCAAAATGGGAATCTGGTCAATCTTCGCCTTCATGTTGTACTAGAAGCGGGTACGCAAGCCTGCCGTCACGGCGACCTGGTTACTGGTGGCCGACGGTGACAATCCGTTGATGTCAGCCGTGAAGACGGTGCCACCGCCGCTCACGTGTTGGAACTGGCCTTCGACATACACATCAGTCCGCCTGCTCAGCGCGTAGTCCAGCAGCATGTTGAACTGGTTCCATTTCGGGCTTGACGCGCCCGCGAGGCTGGAACTGCCGTCTGTGAACGTGTACGAACCTGTGACAGTAAATGCCCGCGTCACGTTATAGACCGCGTTGACTTCATAGTTGTCGAAACGCAGACTCGAGTTAGCGAGCGGGATCGGCGAGGCGCTAGTGTTGTTGATCCCCGTTGCATTTTCCAGTTTTGTTTCCGTGAATACAAAGCCGACCGTCGCCGGACCAAACGCGTAGTCGAAACCCGCGCCGAACGTACGTTGCTGCCCGGCGCTAAACGTCGAGTCGCTGCCGGTCAGCTGGCCAGCCGAATTGACGATGGAGTCTGTAGCGCCGGCCAGATTGGCGGCACTACCGCCGTTGTTCAGCTGCAGGTACGATGCCGCGAAACGGAATGGGCCGTTGTTATATGAAGTGCCGAAGCTATAGGCGCGGTTGTCGGAAAAGCCACCCGCCGCGTTCGAGAAGCCGTACAGGCTACCGAACCGCCAGCCGTTGTAGTTCGGACTCGCATACTTCACCGCATTGTTAATCCGCATCGTGTTCTGCAGGTTGTCGTTGTCGTACGGGTGCCCGAAGAACACGCCGCCTTTGGCGGCGCCGGCGCCCGCCAACGGCGCCAGGTAGTCGACCATCGAATCGTATTGACGGCCGAACGTCACCGTACCTAACTGATCGCTCGACAGGCCAGCGAACGCTTGCCGACCGAACAGCAGGCCGTGCTGGCCAAGGGCGCCGTTGGAGAGGGTGAAGCCGCTTTCCAGCGTGAAGACAGCCTTGAGGCCGCCGCCCAGATCTTCCGATCCACGTAGGCCGAAACGATCCGGGTTGACGCTGCCATCGGTCATCCCGAACTTACTATGCCCTGCGGTCGACCCCGTTTCCTTCTGGTTCGACGTATACGTTAGCCCCGCATCGATGAGGCCATACAGCGTTACGCTGCTTTGAGCGTGCGCCGCAGTTGCAAAAGTAGCCGTCAGTAGGGCTATCAGAAGACCTTTCATTTTGAATGGTTGTAGGCTCAACGTGTGCCTCTTATATGAAATCGAGGACTCGATGATCCTATCCTTACGACCGGATGGACAAGGGCATTTCAGGGAATGCTGAATTGCATTTGCGGCAATCGGTCTCAGCGACAATCGGTCTCGGAGGCATCCTGGTTAGTACGTTTTACGGGACCGGACGGAAACCCGGGCCGTAACTGGCCGCTCGCTCTTGTCAAATCGAACGATTGATTGAAAAACCAGTGCCCTGTTCCACGCAATTTTTCCATGAGCCCTTGCAATCGGGACACGTACTGCCAGTGCAACAGACCGCTCCTATTGCGACAACGCCCATGCCGCGACATATCGCAGCGCGGGTTCGGTATCCTCACGCGCCGTCTCTTCGATCGACACACATCAATGTCGAGAGTATCGGGATGAGCTTTCGCAAAAGTATCGAAATCGATTTGCCTGTGCAACGTTGCACCATTAGCGTGCTGTGACGCGAATTGGTGCGCGCGCCGGCGCATGTGTAAATCGTTCACATGGCTCTTTTGCTCTGCGTGAAATGTGAGTGATCCCACTTTCATTTGGGCGCGCGCACGGATCGAAGAACCCAACGTATGGCGCGGCGCAAACTGGCACAGCGGTTGCTTAATAAGCCACGCTGGTTCGCCGTACGCGACGAGCATCAAACAGCACTCCCGTTGTCCGAGACAAAGGCGTCTTGGATAGCACCGGCCAAAAAGGTCCGACATCAGCGCGTCTGATGCCGGACCTTTTTCGTTTTGCGATCCCATTATTGTCGGAGTTGAAGCAATGAAAAGACGTACATTTTCAGCAGTCGGTTCGGGCTCTGCTACCGGTGCTGTGCCTCGGCCTGCGCGTGTTCTGCTCGCCATGCTCAGCGCCAGCACTTTCGGGTTCGCTCACCCCGCTGCCGCGGCGCCGCTGCAACCCATCGAGTTTTCCGAGGCCGTACATAACCTCGGTTACATCGACCTCTACGTTGCACAGCATGCGAAGCTGTTCGAGAAGCACGGGCTGACGGTGCACCTGAGCGCGGCCGGTGGGGATACGCAGGCTTTCGCCGCGGTGCTCGGCAAGACCGCGCAGTTCGCCGTCGGCGATCCGACCATGGTGGAGATGTCTCGCGAGCGCGGCGGACCGGGCATGGTCGTCGGGACGCTGGTGCAGCGGGCACATTACTTTGGTGTATCGAAGACCGTGGCGCCCATCACCGATCCCAAGGCTTTCAAAGGTCTGACCCTGGTCACGTCGCCCGATCCGAATACCGAGTACAGCGTCACGAAGAAACTGCTACAGGACAATGGCCTGAAAGTCGGCACGGACGCGAAGATCGTCGAAGTCACCCCAGGCACGGAAATCGGTGCCATGCTCGCGGGTCGCGCCGACATCGCGTTTACGCAGCAGCCGATGGTGGCGGCTGCGATGGCGCAAGGGGCGAAAGTGGTATTCGACTTCTCGAGCTATATGGGTCCGTTCTGCAATACGGGGATCATGGTGCTGCCCGAGTATGCCAAGGCGCATCCCGAGGTCGTGCAGTCGCTCGTGGACGCACTGGAAGAAGCCGCACGTCTTACGTATGCCAAGCCCGACTACGCGAAGGAGGTTGCCCGTGCGGAGTTCCCAGACCTGCCGCCCGACGTTGTGAACAAGGCAATCGACATGGAGTTGCAGTACAAGATCCCGGCGCAAACGCTACCTGTCGACCGGCAGCAGTGGGACAAGCTGATATCGATGCAGAAGTACCTGGGCAACGTACAAGGGACGCTGTCCTATAACGACGTGATCGACAACACCTTCTCCAACAAGGCGGTCAAGACCGCCGTGGCGGGAGCAGGCGTAACGGTGGCGGGGTCCAAATGAACGTAGCGGGCGCAGAAGCGCCTGCGGCGCAGGCGCAAGGGACGGCCCACCCGCGCACCCCGCTGGTTGCGCGGGGGGTCGGCAAATCATATGGCGAAGATGACGGCGAGCTGAATCAGGTCATCGGTGACATTTCCTTCAGCCTGCGCGCGGGGGAAATTGTCAGCCTGGTGGGCCCATCTGGTTGTGGCAAGACCACGCTGCTGAACCTGATGAGCGGTCTTACGCAGCCGACACGTGGCTCGGTGCTGTGGCACGGCCAGGCGCTGCAGGACGTCCCCAAGGGCATCGGCTACATGTTGCAGAAGGACATGCTGATGCCATGGCGCAACGTGTTGGCGAACGTCACGCTTGGGCTCGAACTGACCGGAATGCCGCGCGCGCATCGCGAGAAAAAAGCGCATGCAATGCTCGGCAAGGTCGGACTCGCACCGTATTACAACTACTACCCGTCGGCTCTATCGGGCGGGATGCGTGCGCGCGTTGCGCTCGCACGCACGCTGGTGACCGACCCCGAAGTGATGCTGCTCGACGAGCCGTTCGCCGCGCTCGATTTCCAGACGAAACTGGTGCTGGAAAGCGACATGGCCCGGCTGGTCAGGGGCCAAGGACGCTCCGTCCTGCTGATCACGCACGACGTCGAGGAGGCGGTCTCATTGTCGGACCGTGTGATCGTCCTCACCCACCGTCCGTCGCACATCAAGGCGATCCACGAGATCCACCTGGATTGCGACCGCAACGACATGATGGCCGCCCGCGACGCTGCGGGCTTCACCGCCCACGTACGCGAGATCTGGTCTCAGCTCGACGTGCGCATGGGCGAACGTTGAAAAGGAACCCGCGTGCAAGAAACCCGCTCTCCGGCCCCCCCGTATGCCCCGGCATCCCTCAAATGGCGTAGGCAGCTGCGCCGCTGCCGTGGCAAGCTCGTCGTGGGCGCCTGCCAACTCGCGCTACTCGCTGCACTGCTCGCACTGTGGCAAGTTGCCACGTCGAGTCAGGCGCTTGCCTTCCTGTTCGGTTCGCCCAGCCAGATCTGGGGTTACCTGGTAAGAATGGAGCAGGATGGCAGTCTCCTGCACGACGCTAGTGTGACTGGCATGGAAACGCTGCTCGGCTTTCTGTTCGGCAATGTCATCGGCACCGTGCTCGGCTTGTCATTATGGTATTCGCGCTTCGTCTCGAAGGTCATGCAGCCATTCATCGTTGCGCTGGGCTCGATTCCGATCGTCGCACTCGCGCCTATCGTCATCATCTGGTTCGGTACCGGGCTCGCCTCGAAACTCGCAATGTCGACGCTGTCCGTCGTGGTGGTGGCGCTGGTCACCGCGTACAAGGGGGCGACCAGCGTCGATGACGATCAGATCAATCAGATGCGCACGCTCGGTGCGACCAAGCGGCAGACTTTCAGCAAGCTGGTGGTCCCCGCCTCGCTGCGCGACATCTTCGCGGGCCTCAAGCTCACGGTGGGCTTCGCGTTGATTGGTGCCATTGTGGGCGAATTCATGTCGTCGGACGACGGGCTCGGTCATGCGATCTTCAAGGCGGGTAGCCTTTACATCATTCCCAAAGTATTCGCCGGCGTGGTGGTAACCATCGCGCTCGCGCTCTTCCTGTCGTTTCTCGTCGGCCGGCTCGAGCGCTTCCTCATGCCCTGGCACAAGTTCGATTGATCTAAGCCATCCGCTGCGACGTTGCCGGCGGGTGACATTTAGTAACCCCTGAAGGAGTAAGCAGCATTCTATGAGCACGCTATCCGCACATCACCAGATCATCCGCAAGGATGACCTGAAGTACGCACTGTCGGCTACAGATGGTTTCATCGCTGAAGTCTCGCCTGGCGAGACCTTCGAGGTCGAGACCGAATTGAACATCGGCGGCCACCTTATTACTCAGCTCGACGAAAAGCTGGACGAGTCGAAAGTGAAGCTCCCGTTCGTCAATCCGGCCACCGGGCCTGTGCGCCTGCGAGGTGCGAAGCCTGGCGATATGGTCGTCATCGACGTCCTCGAAGTTGGCGTGCACGGTCTTGGTTATACCGCCCTGTGGCCCGGCATCGGCATTTTTCCGGATTGGGTTCGTAAGAAGGAATTTGGTATCCAGAATCGTAACGTCGTCGTTGAAAATGGCATTGTCCACTGGAGCGACTCGCTCAAGCTGGAAGCCAAGCCGATGATCGGCGTGATCGGCGTGGCCCCGGTGGCGGGCGGCACGCTCACCGTCGACAACGGTACCCACGGTGGCAACCTGGACATCCAGGAAGTCACGAACGGCAATCGCATCATGTTTCCGGTGTTCCACGAAGGCGCGTACCTGTATTTCGGTGACGTGCACGCTTTACAGGGCGACGCCGAGTGCAACGGCATGGGGGCGATCGAAATTCGTGGTCACCTGAAGCTCAAGGTCGACCTCGTCCGCGCGCCGAGCCGCATGACGTGGCCACGCATCGAGACTCCGACGCACATCTGTACCGTTGGCTGCGCGCGGCCGCTCGACGATGCGCTGCGCATCGCGTTCGAGGAAATGGTCTATTGGCTTGAAGAGGGCTACGGCATCCCTGGTGCCGAAGCGTACATGCTGCTCGGTCAGATCGCGGAAGCGCGCTGTACCCAGATGGTGAATCCAAAATATACCTATATCTGCAAGGTCGACAAGAAGTACTTGCCCAAGCGTTGAGGAAACGGCATCGGGCCACGGATTCCTTCCGGAGCTGACCAGCACCGCGACAAGTCATCGAGAGCGGACTCCTGGCGACGATGCTGGCGCTGGTTGGCGCGTGCATGCCGAACATTCCATCGCAGACGATGCTGCCGGTGATCGCGAAAATCGTCGCCGGCCAAGCTCAACAACCTCGCTGCGGAACAGCGCGAATTTTCAGCAAGCACGCGCCGCTGATCATGCCGTTGATGATCATTGTGTTGCGCGAGGGGTTAATCTTGACTCGGCCTTCATGTCCAGCGTACCGGCCTTCTTCCTCGCCTCGCGATGCTTCCGAACACGGTTTGGTCAGCGTCGTCGCGGCCCCGGCACAGGCGACTGCGCTGTGAGCACCGACGATTTTCTGAACGGTTACGGCCCGAGGAACTGGCACGCGCCAGTCTGTTGTAAAACTATCGATTTCGAAGAAAGAGGAAAGAAAGGCGATGCCGATTTATCCCTATCGTTGTGAAACCTGTGGCACGTTCGCCGTCATGCGCCGTGTCGCTGAACGCGACGCGGCCTGTGCTTGCCCCACGTGTGCCGCTATCGCGCAGCGCATGCTGGCCATGCCTGCGTTGGCATTTATGTCGTCGACGCTGAGTGCAGAACGCCAAGTCAACGAACGCGCGGTTTACACGCATCAGCATGGAGCGGGATGCGGCTGCGGGCCGGGCGCACAGTCAAGCGCCGAATCGCCGACGCGTTGAACGGATTCGCCGCCGGCGCCCTCGAGCGTCCGCCCGTTTTCGCGAAATCGTACGATGGCCGTACTGCACAATCAACCGAGTCGAGGGGTGGTTATTCGGCGTCAATTCTCGACCTGGCTTGGGAACGCAGCGTCAGCGCCCTGCCCAATTCACCGGGCGTCCCACATCTTTGGTTTGCGAAATACCCCAAAGCCTGACGACATCCCAGGTCGGCGGTATTGTCGCGACTCGAGTGCTATGCAGCCGATCTACAGCATTTGCCGGCCTGTGCAAAGGCAAACACCAGGTTTTCCGTTTCATTCCGGGCAAGCACAAGAAATCATGAGATCCCGCCGCAGCCTGGGTGCTGCGGCGTGAGACGCGTGCGCACGGACAGCAGGCGACTACCTTCCTCCTGTCCAGCCTGTTCGATACTGCTCCCCAGCCGCTCCGCGGGTTGCCTGTCTCGCGGCAAGACGGATTCTGCAGTTCCCATGATCGCGATCAGGTTGGGTGAATCTGTTATGTGAGAGATTCTTCGCTGTTGTGTATAGGCCGGTCGTGATCGGAATGCCAACATGGGCCCTCTTTCAGGGGAATACCATGAGCACCACCGTCCGATATGACTTCCGTAGCGACACAGTTACCCGGCCAGGTCCGGCCATGCGCGCGGCAATTGCCGCAGCCGAAGTTGGCGATGACGTCATGGGCGATGACCCGACCGTAAAGCGGCTTGAGGGCCGGATGGCCGACATGCTCGGGAAAGAGGCAGCACTATTCGTGTCGTCGGGTACGCAGTCGAACCTGATCGCGCTCATGGCGCATTGCGAGCGCGGCGACGAGTACATCGTCGGCCAGAATGCCCACTGCTACCGCTGGGAGGCGGGCGGCGCAGCGGTGCTGGGCGGCATCCAGCCCCAGCCACTGAACAACCAGGCGGACGGTTCGCTACTGCTCAAGGACATCGAGGAAGCCATTAAGCCGGATGATCCACACTTCGCGCGCACGCGCCTGCTCGCCCTCGAGAACACGATCGGCGGAAAGGTTTTACCACTGTCTTACGCCGATGCTGCGACGATGCTGGCCCGTCGGCACGGCCTCGCCTGTCACCTGGACGGAGCCCGGGTATTTAACGCCGCCGTGGCCCTAAGGCTCCCGGTCAGCATGCTGGCGCGCCCATTCGACACCGTGTCCGTATGCCTTTCCAAAGGACTCGGCGCGCCAGTAGGATCGGTGCTCGTTGGTCCTGCGGCACTGGTCGCCAAAGCAAGGCGCCTGCGCAAGATGCTGGGCGGCGGCCTGAGGCAAGCAGGGATTCTCGCTGCGGCGGGTCTGTATGCGCTGGAACACCATATCGACCGGCTCGCTGACGATCATGCCAATGCAAAGGCGCTCGCCCAGGGTTTGTCGGAACTTCCAGGTCTGTCCGTATCGGTGCCGGCCACAAATATCGTCTTCGTGGATGTTGCCGCCGAGGTCGCATCGGACTTCGCAAACCATCTGGCCGCGCAGGGTGTCGGCGTCACTTCCGTATATGGCGCAACCAGACAGCGCTGGGTTACGCACCTTGATGTCGGCGAGGAAGCCGTAGCGTTTGCGCTTGCTGCCGCCCGCGATTTCTTTGCTGGCCGCGATTCGCGCAGCCTGGCGAGCGTGCCTCACGCCGAGCACAGCTAGCTCCTTGGCGTGCGCGATAGGCCCAAAAGAAGTCTCCCAGTCACCCTCAACCATGCGCAATCATGCAAGCTGAAAATTTTTCGCTGCAACAGTACTTCGACCGGATTGGCTTTCAAAAAAGCGGGAAAGCGGACATTGAAACCATCACACAGATGATGAGGTGCCAGCTATTCACCGTGCCTTTCGAAAATCTCGACGTGCAGGCGAAAAAAGTCGTCTCACTGATTCCCGAGGAGATTGTCAGAAAGATTCTCCGAAAAAGGCGTGGGGGGTATTGCTATGAAGTGAATGGACTCTTTGCTATGGCACTTGAGGCGATTGGCATTCCATACCAATTCGTTGCCGCCCGGCCGATGTTCTACCCGGTCAAGAGACCCAAGACCCATATGGCACTCGTCCTAACGTTGGATGGTATCCGCTGGTTGTGTGACCTCGGTTTCGGAAGTTATGGGATTAGGGCTCCGATGCGACTGGATCTGCTGGACGTTCAAGTAAAACAGGACTCGGATACGTTCATGCTGACCTTGTCTGACAGTCAGGAATACGTTTTGAAAGCGATGGTCGATGGCGAATGGGTCAATCAATATGCATTCGACCTGTCTCGCCATGAATGGATCGATTTTGTGCCCGCCAATTACCTCAATTCCACGCACCCGGACGCAGTATTTGTGCAGAAGCTATTGATTGTCCTGCACGACCAGGCTGGTCGAAAGATCCTGTTTGGCGACACGCTAAAGATCGTGAAAAACGGACAAACTGAACAGCGAACCATTTTTCCCGGTGATCGTATATCAATGTTGTCGCGAGAGTTTGGCCTGGACGCTGCGGAGCGCTGACCGCTTGGGAGGCACCAAGGTAGGACCGATCTCTGGCGCATTCTGAGCACCAAGGTCCGCAGGTTGGGTTTAAACCGACGTTCGACCGTCCGGCTATGAGCGAACGCGAATGGCGGGAGATGGGCCGCACATTGTGTGTCGATGATCGGCGGCACCCGACCGTATATAGGCCCCTTAAACGACCGTCGAAAATTTCGACGACCTGTTCGCCGTGAACGTGCGCGCGCCCTATTTCCTCACGCAGCAGTTACTGTGTTACTGCCTGTGATGTGCTGCAGCGCCTCCGGGTAGCGGCCTCCTCCGAGAAATCGGTGCTGTCCAGGAGCAGCGTGCCGCGACCTGCAAGCACAAGCCAGCGCGCTCCTGAACCCGATGACGCCGGGCTGGAAGGCGCCAGAATGTGGAATTTGACAAATTATTTAATTTTAGATAAATTGTACAAATGCAGAAGCCAACCACCGAACAGCAAACGATAGTCGAACAACTGAAGCAGATTGCGGAAGGGCTCGGCGAGACGTTGTCCCCATTTTGCGAAGTTGTGGTTCATGACCTGGTCCATGCCGAGCATGCAATCGTGGCGATCCATAACAATTTGTCAGGTCGAGTCGAAGGCGAGCCGGCCACCGAACTGGGACTCGCGCGCATAGCGGACGACCGTTATCCCCAAGTGATCGCGAACTACGCGAACCAGTTTGCCGACGGGCGTCCCGTGAAGAGCACGTCGATCGGCATTAAGGATTCAAGCGGCAGATATGTTGCCGCGCTATGCCTCAACATCGATCTGACGCTCTTCGGGGCTTTGCAAAACGTGCTCGGGCGCTTCGTAAGTACGGACGCTGCCGCAGGGGTCGAGGAATCCTTAGAGCCCTTGGGTGCGGACGCCATACGGCAGCGCATCGACCAATTTGCCGCTCGGCTCGGGACCATCCCGCGGGCGCTAAAAACGGAGGATCGCCGCATGTTGATGCGCGAACTCAAGCAGTCGGGCAGCATGGAAGTGCGCCGGGCAATGGAAATCGTCGCGCTCCATTTGGGCGTTTCACGGGCAACGGTATATAACGATGCGAAATAGCGAAAGATTGGTACTTCTCGACAAGGACGCGGTCGAGTCTTTGTTGAAAGCGGACGACGTGCTCGAAGCCGTGCGGGAGGCGTTCGTACTGCACAGCCATCGAGAAGGCAGGGTCTTCCAGGTTGTCCGCGAACGGCTCTCCACGGGCGGCGTTTTCGGAATCAAATCGGGCGACGTTCAGACCCAAAGTCTGCTTGGATTCAAAGCGGCCGGCTTTTGGCCGACCAACCGGCAGTCAGGCGGGGAGCCGCATCAGGCGACCATTATGCTCATCAATCCAGCGACGGGGCGCCCGATCTGCGTGATAGACGGTAACGCCGTCACGACCATGAGAACCGGTGCCGCTGGCGGTTTGGGTCTTATGCAGCTTGCCCGCCCGGACAGCACTCAGGTCTGTGTATTCGGCTCCGGCGTGCAGGCTCGCGTTCAGCTGACTTTCGCCCTGCGGCTCATGCCGTCGCTCAAACGGGTGCAGTACGTCACCGTCACCGGCGAGAAGGACGAAGCGTTCGAGTCGCAGTTCCGTTCGTATTGCGACATCCGTTTGGCGGAAGACCGGAATGGCGCGGTGACGGATAGCGATATCGTCATTACCGCGACACCCGGGGCGGGCGCGCTATTCGATCTCGATGCGGTTCGCCCGGGTACGCATTTCAACTGCGTCGGTGCGGACACCAAGGGCAAGCGCGAACTCCCGGAAGGTTTGTTGGAGCGCGTTCGACTTGTGGTCGACGATCGTATCCAGGCCTCTGAGATAGGGGAAACCCAATGGGCGCCGAAAGCTGAAATGGTCGAATTGGGCGATCTGCTTACCGGCAATGCGCGTCTCGACAGGCAACCCGGCGACATAACGGTGTTCGATATGACAGGGCTCGCCTTGCAGGATCTGACGGTCGCCCGAATGCTGCGTGATCGCGCCACCGAGGCAAACGTCGGCACGTCGATCGCCTGGCCGTGGTGAGACCTGGCTGAATTCAAGCGGCTGGTGGGTGGCGCGTACGACGTCGCAGGCCAAGCCACCTAGACCTCATCGATGAATCAATATTGATATGCACGATCTTCCTACGTATTTCGATGTAAAGGCGGCGGCTGAGCGAATCAGGACCGAGGTCCGCAAGACTCCGGTCATGACTTCGCGCACGGTAGACGCCGAGCTAGGCGCGCAGGTGTTCTTCAAGTGTGAAAATTTCCAGCGCATGGCTGCCTTCAAGTTCCGCGGCGCGATGAACGCGCTTATGCAGTTTGACGAGCGTCAGCGCGAAAGAGGCGTAGTGGCCTTTTCATCGGGTAACCATGCGCAGGCGATCGCCCTGGCGGCAAGATCGCTAGGCATCCCGGCAACCATCGTGATGCCCCTGGATGCGCCTGCCGCCAAGGTTGCCGCAACGAAGGGCTATGGTGGCAATGTGGTGACCTACGATCGTTACACGGAAGACCGCGAACAGATCGGGCGCGACCTCGCCGTCAGGCACGGATTGACCTTGATCCCGCCGTATGACCACCCGCATGTGATCGCGGGTCAGGGTACGGCGGCGAAAGAGCTGATCGAGGAAGTGGGCGAGCTTGACGCATTGTTCGTGTGCCTGGGCGGTGGCGGCCTGCTTGCCGGGTCCGCGCTCGCGGCCCGCGAGCTCTCCCCACATTGCAAGATCTACGGTGTCGAACCGGAGGCCGGCAACGACGGTCAGCAGTCTTTCAGATCCGGCACCATCGTGCATATCGACACGCCGAAAACCATTGCCGACGGCGCGCAAACCCAGCATCTCGGGCAATATACATTCCCGATTATTCGACGGGACGTGGACGACATCCTGACAGTCACCGACGATCAGCTCGTCGCATGCATGCATTTTTTCGCCGAACGCATGAAGATGGTCGTCGAGCCAACTGGCTGCCTGGGTTTTGCCGCGGCACGCGAAATGCGCGAGGAATTCAAAGGCAAACGAGTCGGTGTCATCGTCAGCGGGGGCAACGTCGACATCGGCCGCTATGCCAGTTTCCTGGCCGCCTGATTCGAACACGCTTTCTTGATATATGACAGCCGTCGAAAGACGGCTTGTGCGTTGGTGTTGTCGTAATTTGATGTACTTAGGATAACTAGTGATATGTCGTTAGAAGAATTGGAAACACCGGCCGCGCTCATAGACCAGTCGCGAATGGTGCGCAATATCGAGCGCATGCAGCAGCATTTGACGCGGCTCGGCGTGAAGTTTCGACCGCACGTAAAGACGTCCAAGTGCGTGCAAGTCTGGAAGGCTCAGGCCGATGCCGGCGCGTCGGGGATTACCGTTTCGACATTGCAGGAAGCGGAACAATTCTTTGCCGCGGGCGAAAGAGACATTCTGTACGCGGTGAGCATCATTCCATCCAAGCTGGAGCGAGCACTCGCCCTGCGGCGCAAAGGCTGCGACTTGAAGCTGATCGTGGACAACGTCGAATCGGCCACGGCGGTCGCCGAGTTTGGACGTACCCATGGGGAGACTTTCGAAGTCTGGATCGAGATCGATACGGACGGTCACCGGTCGGGCATCCAGCCGGAGGGTTCGCTTCTCCTGAGCGTTGGACGAGCGCTGCATGATAACGGAGTGCGTCTGGGAGGGGTGATCACCCACGCCGGCTCCAGCTACGAGTTGAATACGCCCGAGGCGCTGGCTGCCATGGCGGAACAGGAGCGCGCCGGTTGCGTGCGGGCCGCGCAACGGCTGCGCGAGGCCGGGTTGCCTTGCGAAACAGTCAGCGTCGGATCGACGCCGACTGCACTCGCCGCTCAACGGCTAGACGGTGTCACGGAAGTTCGCGCCGGAGTCTACGTATTCTTCGACCTGGTGATGCATAACGTCGGTGTGTGCGAAATCGATGAGATCGCAATTAGCGTGTTGACTACGGTCATCGGGCACCAGATCGAGAAGGGTTGGGCGATCGTCGACGCAGGCTGGATGGCGATGAGTCGAGACCGTGGGACCTCGAAACAATCTCGTGACTATGGGTATGGCCAGGTGTGCGCACTGGACGGTACGGTGATGGCGGGGTATCAGATGATCGGCGCGAACCAGGAGCACGGTATCGTCGCTCTGGCCGAAGAGGTTTGCGTAGACGCTGCGGGGCAATGCGATATTGCCGGGCGCTTCCCCATCGGAACGAAATTGCGCATCTTGCCGAATCACGCCTGTGCGACCGGCGCTCAATATCCGGTTTATCAAGCGCAGAATGCCAACGGCGAAATCACCGTCTGGCCGCGCAGTTACGGCTGGTAAAGCGACCATACCGGGAAAGGAACACGATGAAAAATCGCCTCACACTCTATATCGCCGTCGGTATGGTACTAGGTGTTGTCGCCGGATATGCGTGCCATGCCGGTGCCGCCGACGCAGCCCAAGCCAAGGTTATCGCCGGATATTTCTCGATCATTACGGACATTTTCCTGCGGCTCATCAAGATGATCATCGCGCCGCTCGTTTTCGCGACGCTTGTTTCAGGACTGGCCGGCATGGACGGCGGTCAAGATGTCGGCCGCATCGGTTTGCGCACTGTCGTTTGGTTCCTGTGTGCCTCGCTGGTCTCGCTGGTGCTTGGTCTGCTATTGGCCAATGCGCTGCAGCCTGGCAGCGGATTGCATATGACTGCGAGTGGCGACAACATCAATACCGGCCTCAACACCGCCGGGCTGAACTTCAAGGACATCGTCGAACATGCGTTCCCGAACAGCCTGCTCGACGCGATGGCCCGCAACGACATCCTGCAGATTCTGGTGTTCTCGTTACTGTTCGGCCTTGGGCTGGGTGCGCTCAAACATGATCCCCGCGTCAAGGTGCTGGTACAGGCCATCGACGGGCTGGTGGAAGTCATGCTGCGCCTGACCGGCTACGTGATGCGCGTGGCGCCGTTCGGCGTGTTTGGAGCGATCGCCTCGGCTGTGACGTTGCGTGGCCTCGGCATTCTGATCACTTACGGCAAACTGATCGGCTCGTTCTATCTCGGTCTGGTTCTGCTGTGGGGGATTCTCATCGGCGTCGGATATTGTTTCCTCGGCAAGCAGGCCGGTCGATTGATCAAGGCGGTGCGCGAACCGGCAATGCTGGCCTTTTCGACCGCCAGTAGCGAAGCTGCCTATCCGCGCCTGATCGAAGCGCTCGAGAAATTCGGTGTCGACAAGAAAGTGGTCGGGTTCACGTTGCCGCTGGGTTACGTGTTCAATCTGGACGGCTCAATGATGTATCAGTCGTTCGCGGCGATCTTTATCGCACAAGCTTTTGGCATCGACATGCCACTGTCGCAACAGATCGTGATGTTGCTCGTGCTGATGCTGAGCAGCAAGGGGATGGCCAGCGTGCCGCGTGGCTCAGTGGTGGTCGTTGCCGCCGTGGCGCCGCTCTTTCACTTGCCGCTTGACGGCGTGGTGATGGTATTGGCGATTGACCAGATTCTCGACATGGGCCGCACGATGACCAATGTGATCGGCAACAGTGTCGCGACAGCCGTGATTGCCAAATGGGAAGCGCGCCGCAACGACATAGGCGTTACCGCCGCGAGCCTTGAATGAGGGCGCTGTTGTTACGGCCGCAAGCGTGGCGCCAGAGAGAGGAGGCCGACTTCTGCGGCACGCATGCATGGGAAGAAATAGGTAGACTCAAAACGGGCGCTAAATGGGATCTGTCGCAGTAACGCGTCGGGTATCATGTGTCGCGACAATGCGAACGATCGGGCACTTGATGGAGACTCTGAATCCAGCCGTGGCACGGGTGCATCCTGACGTGCGCGCGTTGGTATGTGGCCTATCCGCTGAGTCTTCGACACCTGGAAGAGATGATGGCGGAGCGCGGAATTTCGGTCGACCATTCGACCGTGCACCGCTGGACTATCAAGGTGTCGCCGGTTCTGGAGAAGGCCTTTCGCCGCCACAAGAAAACGGTCGGACGGAGCTGGCGAATGGATGAAACGTATATCAAGGTCCGAGGCCAGTGGAAGTATTTGTATCGCGCAGTCGACAAGGAGGGCAACACGGTCGACTTTCTGCTGCGTGCCCATCGTGACAAGGCTGCAGCGCGGCGCTACTTCGAAAAGTCGATTGAACAAAACGGCGACCCCCAGACGGTGACAATCGATAAAAGCGGTGCGAACCTGGCCGCGCTGGATGCTCTTAACGCGGAGCGGGAAATACCGATCAAGATCCGCCAAAACAAGTATCTGAACAGCGTTATAGAGCAAGATCACCGGGCGATAAAGCGGCGCACACGGGCCATGCTGGGCTTCAAGAATTTTCGTTGTGCCCGCATACTGCTGAGCGGCATCGAACTCATGCACATGATCGCCAAGGGTCAAATGGAGGAGCGTGGAATTGGATGCACTCGTGCCGAGCAGTTTCACTTCCTATCTGCATAAGTAATCCTTACCATAACGACGCATGTTTCGTCATCTCGACCTTATCGCGACAAAACCAGAAGACGTGCATAAGCAAGATAAACGACGAGTTTCGTGCAATTCTTTACGACATTTTTTCTTGTGGCGCACAGACGTCAGCCCTAGACTTCGGATAAATCACGAAGCCCGGAGGAAAAGTCATGTCGAAGCGACGCACGACAATCCCAAAGAACACGCCCCTCGCCCACATCAAGCGGGGCGTCGGGAGCGTGGTGCTCAGGCGCTTCGATCCGTCACGCGACTCGTACGAGCAGCTCACGACGATGCTGCATCGCGCGTTTGCGCGTCTCGGCATGATGGGGCTGAACTGCACCTGTGTGGATCAGGACGTGGCTGTCACGCAGCGGCGTGCCCAGGCTGGCGACTGCTTCGTGGTGGTCAGTGGCGGGAAGGTGATCGGCACAATGACGCTGTATACGAGCGACGGCGAATCGGCCTGCGATCATTATCGCCGACGTGACGTTGCCACGATTCGTCAACTGGCCATCGATCCGACGTGGCAGAATCGCGGCATCGGCAAGTCCCTGCTGGCGTTCGCCGAACACTGGGCCGCGACGCGCGGCTATGTGGAACTCGCACTTGACACACCGTGTCCGGCCGCGCATCTCGTTGCCTTCTATCGCGGGCAGGGATTCCGCATTGTCGACGCCGTGCGTTTTGCCGGAAAGATCTATGACAGCGCAATTCTCAGCAAGGCGCCCGTCGTCGCGCGGACACTGGCCGCATGGACACATCAGATCGCTCTGCCTGCCGCCCGCTTCGTCCGCTTTGCCGCATGAAGCACAACGGTATGCTAGAACCACCGCGGCGAGACGACAGTCGAGGGTCGAGCGACCCGCAGGACAGCGTTCGCCTGAAGGCGGCGGTGCGCGCGCGGCCGGCTGAAGCTCTTGCTCGTGACCCTCGCGGCCAATCGGGTGTTGACCAAGGCCTTTGCGTATGTCGCGCAGCAGGTCGATCCTGGTCTGACGGTGACGTACAGGCTGATTTTCAGTTGTGTGACGTGCGCGCTTGTCGGTTACTGGCTGCAGGCCGATGCCCGGCATGCGTGGTGCAACGCATTGGACAAGGGCTACATCGGCTCGCGCCATGCCGAAAATGACGAGGACTTGCTGAAGATCGCCGACAACTGTCCAAAGCGCTGGCTCGTTGTACTGCACATTGAACTGAATCCAGACCTCGCAGCAACCATCTGACTTTGCGTGCAGCGCCTTCCCGCAACCGAGTTGACGGGATACTTACGCGGCGTACAGCGAATTAACTCCTTTTCATCGTTTCCTGGCAGATCGGCTGCGGTCTCGTACGCTTTGCCGGTCTCGGTAACGTCCACGACGATGAAGCAACGTTCCGACTTCGCCGGCAGAATGGCCGTTTGCGGAGGCGGATTCAACCGGTGAATGCAACACTCCCACTGCTTGCGCAGTCTTCAGTGTGTTGCATCCACCGGTAGAATCCGCCCGAGTTCATGGACGTTGGCGGTGCCGCGTCATGGGCAAGAAAAAACGTTTTCACCTCCGACGATGCACGGCGCCTGATAGAAAGCGAGTTCGCACTTCAACCTCTGCTCACGCAACGCGCGAACGACACCGCACGCAACTTCGAATATGCGGACGGGGCGGGAAGCGTCGGATTCATCTCCAGCGTGTCACAGCCGTTTTGTGGGGACTGCACGCGCGCGCGTGTCTCCTCCGACGGCAAGATGTTCACTTGCCTGTTCGCCACGGGATCGCTCGATCTCAAGCCATGGCTCGGCGAAGCCCTTGCGCCCGAAGCTCTTGCGAGGGAAATCCTCGCCCGCTGGCGCGACCGTGACGACCGATATTCGGAACTGCGCGGCGTGCGCGCGCGAGTCGGTTCAAAGAAGGTCTATCCCACCGTGCGCATGTCCCTCGTGGGGGGCTAGGCGGCATCCAGACACATTGCTTAGG
>NZ_JARESU010000148.1:0-19123 GCF_046027075.1 Paraburkholderia sp. RL18-085-BIA-A
CCGGGAACTCGCCAAGCATTCGCTGTCATTGCTGGGCAGCGTGCCGGATATCGGAATGCTCGACGTGGTCTACACAAAATGGGCCGACCAGTCTGCGGGGGCGCGGTGAACGGTCAAGCAGACGGCCTGGCACCAAAGTTTCTCCGGGGCGGCAACTGCCGCCAGGGCAGTCGCGAAACATTGCGACAGGCCTGATCCCAACGGGTGTCTGGTGCGATTCGGTTCGCAACCTACGAATGAGAAAACGGGCGCGGTTAGTGTTTGCACGAATGAAGGTGGCGCGCCGTAGTCGCTGTGAATTGACGCAACTGTTTGCGACGTACTTTTTTTACCCTTGACTCCGGCCGGCTAATGGGGGTCCGTTGACGGCCGATGTCTGCCCGGAGTCGCCCGGTAGGTACGTGAGCCAGCGGCCCTGTGCCGTTACAACTGGCTCTCAATCTCAGTCTTATCGATGGCCGATCCATGAAACTCACGCAACGGCGCTTCAAACAGTTAAACAGGAGATTCTCGCGCTGGAGAATGGATCAACGGTCTCTACGGACTAGCCTTCTCTCGGACGCCTTCGGCATGATCGAGCGCATCGGCAGGTAGAACCACTCAGGCCCGCAGTATGCGGGCCTGGTTGAATGACGTAGCGAAAAAAAAACGCCCGCACAGGGCGGGCATAAAAGAAGGCGGAGGCGGCGATCATGGAGAACACCGCCTTCGGAGGCAAATGCTACATCGCTGATTCAGCGTGACGCCGTTTCAAACGGCGCGCCATTCCTGCAGTGCGTCCCGGACTTCTTCGATGACTGGACCCCATTCGCCTAACCTTCGTTGACGGAACAGCCCATGGACGGATACCAGGGGCTATCTGCTCTTTCTATCATCCATCGCCATTCCGTGTATGCGGGACAAGTACCCACACGGGCAAGTTCGCAACTCCCGCCAGATGTGCGACCGATGTATCGACAGTGACTAGCAGGTCGAGCGAATGCAGTATTGCAAGCGTATCGGTGAAGTCATGGATGGCCGGCCCCAGCGTGTGTACGTCGAAATGCTGCGTCAGTGCTTCACTGTCCCGCTCGGTGCGCTTCGCAAAAGAAATAGTCATAGCCAAGGGTCGCAGTGTTGCGCAGGCTGTTGTCGACCGGAACGCCGAGCTGACTGGTATCCTGTTCGTGTTGCAGTCCGGTAGCAGGGGGCAGGCGGCAAGCGTCTGTACGATTGAATTCGATCCGGTCAGGAAAAGCAACGCGTTTCTGCGCACGCCTGCGAAACACCACTGACATATTTCCGTGCAGAATATAAGGACCTTCGCCATGCACAACGAGCCGAAAAACAGTGTCGATCGCCGCGACTTCATGAAGGCGGCAATCGCGCTAGTCAGCGCATCATCCGCCCTGGCGACACAAGCCGCCACCGCGAATGCCCAGGAAGCGAATCCGGCTGCTACCGGCGAGGCGACGGCCGCACCAAGGGGTACTGTCTATACCGGGGACGTGATCCAGGGGAAGAAGGTCATCAGTGCGCTCGACGTCAACGACCTGGAGCGCGGCGTGAAGCACATGTTCTTTTTCCAGGGCGTGCAGATGCCGACGGGGCAGTCCTGGTATGTGTCGGTCATCGTCGTCAGAGGCACGAAGCCTGGTAAGCGCATCGCCCTCATCAGCGGCGTACATGGTGATGAGATCAGTCCGGTACACACCATACAGACCGTCGTGAACCAGCTTGATCCGACACGGATGTCGGGCACAGTGCTGGCGGTGCTCGACGTCTCCCGTCCTGCGCTCGAAGCCATGGAGCGCAGATGGCCCAATTCCGGAAGAGGTAATGACCTCATCGACATCAACCGCGAATGGCCGGGGAATGAAAACGGCCCCAGCGCACCCAGCCGGCATGCCGGGCTGGTGTTCAACAGGCTCCTCAGGCCGAACGCCGACTACGCGCTCGATTTTCATACCGGCACGACCGGGATGGACGTAACCTCATTCAATCTGGCCCGGCTGGAATTGCCGGAGGCACGGGCGATGGCGGAGTTATTCCCCATCAGTCAGATATTCGACAACGCCGCCTACCCGACGCTGCTTGCGAACGCCCTCATCAATGTTGGGATTCCTGCGATCACGCCTGAGATTGGTGCCGCCCGCATCCTCGATCCCAAAATGATTCCATTGTTCGTGGAAGGCACGATGAATGTGCTTAAGCGCTATGGAGTCATTCCCGGCCCGATGGGACGCACCGGGCGGGACACAGACATCTTCATCGGCAATAGCGCCCATGCAATCCTTTCGACACATGGCGGATTCGTTGAGCTTCTGGTCAAGTTGAACGACAAGGTCAAGGTTGGGCAAAAAGTTGCCATCCAGCGCAACACCTTCGGCGAAATCGTCGCGGAGTATACAACCGAAGTCGCTGGCGAGGTCGCGGCGCGTCGGAGCGATGCGACGGCCGAGCCAGGCATTCCGCTCGTGATGATTCTCTACCAGGGCTCGACGCAGGAACTCCCGGTCGATTACTCCGAGTGACTTCGGCTGCAAGCTTAAACTTGCAACGCAATGTCGTATCCGGTCGGCACCTGTCGGGTGAGCCCGGAATGTCTTGCCGCTGACTAGCCCTGCACGCACCCATATGCGACCCCGGATCTCGGCGATGACCAGCAACGCCAGAATTGCGATAGTGCCAATCTTGATGCCGCCCGCCGTTCCCGCACTGCCGCCGCCGACAAACATCAGGAAATAATGCAGGGCCCAGCTGTCACGGCTCATGACACCGATGTCCATGGAATTGAAGCCGGCTGTCCGCGCCGATACAGAAGCGAAGGCGGCCGACAGTATCTTTTCCGGTATCGGCATCGCGCCAAGTGTCTTCGGGTTGGCCCATTCGAACAGCAGCAACCCCATAAAACCGGCGAGCAGCAGCATACCCGTGGCCAGTAGCGTGAGCTTGGTGTGGAGTGACAGATGACGGGCGCCCCGAATCTTTTCCCGCAGATCGTACAGGACGGGAAATCCGATACCCCCAGCGACAATCGCGACCATCACCGGCACCAGCATCAACGCATCTGCGGAGTAGCGCATCAAACTGTCCGGATGAATCGAAAAACCCGCATTGTTGAATGCCGAGACGGCATGAAACAGACCGTTCCATGCGGCCTCACCCCATCGTAGGTTGTATCCCGAATGTAACCTGACGGTAAGCCATAGCGCTGTGCCCAGCTCCGTGACGACCGTTACCACAACCACGAGTCTGGTCACGCTGGCGATGTCGCCCAGACGAAGGGAGTGGGTTTCGACCTGGGTGATCAGTTTCGCTCGCAAGGGCAAGGACCGGTTGACCATGAGCCCCAGAAGGGTGGCCGCGGTCATCATGCCGAAGCCGCCGATCTGAAACAGCGCCAGGATGACCCACTGACCGAAGCTCGACCAGTAGGTGCCGGTATCGACCACGACGAGTCCAGTCACGCAGACTCCCGAGGTGGCCGTAAAAAAGGCCGTCAGCCACGGCGCTGCCTCACCTTTGGCCTGCGACAGAGGTAACCTCAGAAGGAGAGTTCCCGCCACAATCGTGAACAGGAAGCCTAAGGTTACTGCGCGGGAGGGATGAAGCAGTTGTCGCATTCAATACCTCATCAAAACGCTTTGATAAGCTAATTTGATGAGAATAGTCATTTTGGACAGTAACTGGATCTCTTTTCGACCTGGCCGGCCGATGATCCAGGGTCATGACATCAAATGTTGCGAATGTCAAAAAACTGTTCGTGAGCGTTGCAAAGAAAGGCGGAAGCGCGTCACGTGGCGTCTTTTTGCGAGGCGAAACGATGCTCGACGACATTCCGAATATCGAAGAAGCTTTCGGTAACCTGAAGGTTCCCCACAGCCATACGTCGACCCATGACCTGACGGAAATGCTGGCGATAGCGCTGCGGGCAATTCTTTCAGGCACGGATAGCTGGATCGGGAAGCACGTCATTCCAGCCCCGAGAACGGCCGCTTGGTCGTGATATCAGAAGGCTGTGGCACTCGTAACTTTCGGCGATCAGATTGAACAACACGCACGCTTTGGGCGGGGCTTTTCGGGGGTATAACATATAACGACTCGTCCAGAATGATCAGTTCGAAGCGGTCTCGAGCTTGGTGAGAGCGCATGGCAATTGCAGGCTCTGACGTGCATCCGTCAACTTTTACGCGATCTCGCTGGTCCGCTTGAAAAGCACCCGGTAGCCGACGTCGATTAGCGCGTGCCCGATGGCGGACCCAAGATCATTTTTGCCGTCCCCGGGCGGACCAAACAGCAGCGCTGTGGCGCCTTTCTCGAGCCGCGAATCTCCAGTAGAGGGCCTCCAGGATTCGGACTTTTTTGCCATAGCGGCAGTGCAGAATCAGTGGAATCAAACGCCGATCGTTCGCACGTGTTGACGTCATGGTTGCCATTTCGTGGGAAAAATCCCATCCTTTCCCGGTAAGGCCTTGCTGGCAACTGCCGTACGTTTCGTCCGGAACCTGAAGGTACTCCATAGAGGGGAACCACAAGTAGGCGATGACGACAACATCCTGAGCCGTGGACCATGACCCTCGTTAGAATTTTATGAACTGGCGCCGCGTAGCTGGTCGGAGGAGTGCACCAGGGTGCTGCCAACACAATGACGGGCGAAGGCGCCGAATATTTCACGCCGCTGCGGTTGGGCGTGATCGTCGGCTCGATGCTATCGGGCGTGACCGGCTAAACGGAACTGAATAACCGATTGCAACAGGGAGAAGAACATGCTGACTCTCGACACACCCGAAACGCTCATGGCCGCTGCTCTCGTTCTTCTTCTCGGGCGGAAAATCCGTGCCTGGACGCCTATACTGCAAAGGTACAGCATCCCCGAACCGGTCGTTGGCGGTCTGCTCGTCGCGTTGCTCGTGTTTGTGTTGCGCAGCGCCTTGAAGGTAGGCGTCCATTTTGACACGGCGCTTCAGGCCCCTCTCATGCTCACCTTTTTCGCCACCATCGGCCTCAGTGCGGATATCGCGGGGCTGAGAGCGGGCGGAAGGGCGCTGCTTGTCTTTTTCGGCGTCGTGGTTGGTCTGCTCGTGATGCAGAATGCGCTCGGTATCGTCCTGGCTTGGGCGTTGGGACAAGATCCCCTTCTCGGCCTGCTCGGCGCGTCGGTAACCCTGTCCGGAGGACACGGCACCGGTGCGGCGTGGGCCAAGGTGTTCGCAGAGCGTCACGGACTCGCCTCGGCGACGGAGATTGCGATCGCATGCGCCACGTTCGGTCTGATTCTCGGGGGCTTGATCGGCGGGCCGGTCGGACGTTTTCTCATCACGCGCCATGGACTCGTCTCCACCCCTCGAACCGACGTCCCAGGCACGACCGGGTTCGAAGAACCCAAGGCCGTACGCCCGATCACCGCAGAGGCCGTCATCGAAACGATTGCGCTGATAGCCGTGTGTCTCGCTGTGGGTTCAGCGCTCGCTGCCCGATTGACTGGCACAGCGTTCGAACTACCGGCATTTGTCTGCGTGTTGTTCGTCGGCGTCGTTCTGCGCAATGGTCTCGCGTTGGTCGGCTGGTATCAGATCTTCGATCTCGCAGTGTCGCTGATCGGCAATGTCAGCCTCGGGCTCTTTCTCGCAATTGCACTGATGAGCCTGCGTCTATGGGACCTCGCCTCGCTTGCTCTGCCGCTTTTCGCGATCCTGGTCGTGCAGGCGATCGCCATGGCAGCCTATGCCGTTTTCGTCACCTTCCGCGTAATGGGCCGCAACTATGACGCGGCGGTACTGGCTGCCGGGCACTGTGGTTTTGGCCTTGGGGCCACGCCGACTGCGATCGCCAACATGCAAGCTATTACAGAGCGCTTCGGCCCCTCGCATCTGGCTTTTCTGGTGGTGCCAATGGTGGGCGCGTTCTTTATCGACATCGCCAACGCAATCACGATCAAGTTGTTCCTGCTGCTGCCGATTTACGGGTAAAGACCGACTTCTCGCACGCCGCACCAGGAAGGACGCGAGGCCGCCTAGCGGCAGTGTAGCGCGCCCCTCAGTGTACACAGGACACGGAGCCCCTCTGCCAATCATGGTAAATGCTTACGCGACTGTCGCCGAGGTTGACACCACGCTCCTGCAGCCTTTGCGCTTCGGCCTGTGCATCAAGCGCGTTCCGATGGTCGTGCATCGCGCGGTTCAGCGCTGGGGCATCAAATTCCACGTTCAGCCAGATCTCTTCCGCGACGCGCGCGGCGGCGACTTGAAATTCAGGCGGACCGGACAGCGTGAGCGTCTGCCCGAAATTCTGTTGTGCCAGGCGTAGGCCGGTTTCGATCTCGTCCCCATCGGCGCACCCACCTGCAGAGTGACGATCCATCGTCGACAAGCAACGTCACGCCCTCGCTATTTGCACAACACCCCATTACATCTCGACCGATCGCAGACCATCAGCCATTCCGCGCGGGAGGGATGATCTTCTTGAGCAGCGGACCGAAAGTTAGTCCCTGAACCAGGATGGAAAAGATCACTACGATATACGTGATGGTGAGGATTAACTCGCGCTCGCGCCCGGGGGGTAGCAGGAAGGCAAGCGCGATTGAAAGGGCCCCTCTCAGACCACCCCAGGTCAGCAATGTGACGGTGCCCTTTGGAAATGGCACGATGAAGCCGAGCATCCTGATCGGGATCGTTACGCTGATGGCACGCCCGGCCAGGACGCATCCTATACCGATCAATCCGAGAACCAGGGACTTTCCCGTTTCGTTGATCGACACAATTTCCAGGCCAATCAGCAGGAACAGCAGGCTGTTCAGGATTTCGTCAATCAACTCCCAAAATTTCCCGAGATACTCCTGCGTCTGCCTGGACATCGCCAGGTTCCATCCGCTGTTGCCGAGGACCAGTCCGGCGACGACTACGGCGATCGGCCCGGACATATGAATCGCGTCGGCAAGCGCGTAAGAGCCCATGCAGAGCGCGATGGAAAGCAGAATCTCGACCTGGTAGTCGTCGATCTCGCGAATGAGGCGAAACACAATCCAGCCGAGAAGCCAGCCGAGCGCAATACCGCCAAGCGTTTCCTGGACAAAAAACCATGACACGCTGGCAACGCTCGGCTTACTCGAACCGGTAGCAACGTCCAGGATTGTCAGAAAGATCACTGCGCAGACACCATCGTTGAACAGACTCTCTCCCGTAATACGGGTTTCCAGATCCTTCGGTGCTCCCGCCTTCTTGATAATCCCCAACACCGCAATCGGGTCGGTCGGCGAAATCAGTGCACCGAACAGCAATGCGTAAATAAATCGCAGGTCATATCCGAATAAATAAGCCGCGCACCAGAACAAGGTGCCTATGACAAACGTGGACAGGACGGTGCCGAACGTGGAAAGGACGGTAACGGTCCACTTGACCTTGTACAGATCCTTCAGGTCCACATGTAGCGCTCCAGCGAATAGCAGAAAGGCAAGCAAGCCGTGAAATACCAGGTCGCTGAAATCAATGCCAGGAACGAATTGCGAATAGCGGTGCACGTCGACGACGCCGGTTTCCCCCAAGGTAACCAGCACAATCGAGAACACTAACGCAATTGCCATCAGGCCGATCGTCGGGGGGAGATGGAGAAGACGGTGGTTCAGATAGCCGCCCATCGCCGTCAGAGCGATCAGGGCTGTTACGGTTTGAAATAAGGTCATAACGGACTGCTACGGTTCGGCTTTTTTTTGTCGGCGGCCCGGGTTGAGACGGCATAGGCGCTATCCTATCGAGTGCTTGTCGCGGACCGGGATGTGTCTTTTGGGACGACAAGGTACGCGTTTATACGCTGCAAAGCATAAACGCGTACCCTGTCCCTACCCCTTGAACTGTCGCATCGTTGTGCCGCAGACACCGAAATTCGGCAAAGGTGCAACCCTACTGCCACACTCGTGGACCCGTTGGCTATGTTGAATGCAACGGGGGATCGACGATCCCCTATGCACGGCGCCATCGCGATAGAAAATTCATGTCAATTGCGATGGCAGAGACACGCGTTAATCAGGTGTTGAGCCATCGGATGCGAAAACGGCAATAGATCCGCTGGGCACCCTCCTGCTGGCAGAAGTTCGATGTGCTGTCATCAGCGTTGATCTGGGCGAATGTCTTGCGTGCCGAGGTCGCTCACTGCCTTAGTCAGGTACAACGAATGGAAGAATCGTTACGCCAAAGTTTTTAACGCTCCCCCAGTAGTTGACATTGCCCACTCGCCGTCGCCGCGCAATCGCCTGCGACAAGCAGCCCCAGACCGAGCCATCGAAATGCCGATGACCACGTTGCCGGAGCAAGGAAAGTCAGGGCAAAATTGCCACAAATAACGTGAGGTGGATCAACCGAAGATTACTCTCACATCGTCTGATTGCAACCTCACCTTCAACCAACGATTCAGCTGCGCCTTGTCACCTTTCGAAAGCGGCCTCGTCAGTATTACGTCGAAAAGCGTCACTTTCTTTTCTCCCGTAGTGTGGGCCGTCGGATCCCACTCTGTCGCCTCCGAGAAAAGTACACGTTGAATCCGTGGATATTGTGCGTGGAGCTCCACAGCGACCTTCGCGAGCTGCTGGTGATCAGTATCTGTCTTCTGCAATTCCGCTTGTAGCTGGTCGATTCTCTTGTCCCTGCTGTCGATTTCGCGCTGCGTCTGGTTGTAGAGATCGTTGACGATGCTCGCCTTGAGGCTTGAGGCATCGATCTTCTCGTCCCCCGTTTGCCGTATGACCAGATCACTACCTGCGAGCCCGTAGCTCTGCAAGTGTTTTGCAATCTCATCGAGCTGTGTCTGATCGACGCGTTGGCCAACGAGTGTGACGTCGATGAGATGCTGCTTTGGCCGGATTACCGTACCCGCTATGACGGTTTGCTTCAACGTCAGTTCCTGTGCGAGGAACTGCTGTGCACGCGCACGGAACAACTCCTCGTCGACGAATTTGAACGCAAGATAGACGCTTGGGATCGCGGTCGCCAGCACGGCTGCGAGTACGTATCGCTTCACACGCCGCTCGATGCGCTCATCGACGACAGTTTGTCGTTGCGGCTTGATGATCCAGGTGAGCACCACGGTCGCGAAGGCGATGAACACGCAGTTAATCGAAAACAGGTAGAACGCCCCGCCGAAATACGACCAGTCGCCGTGCGCGAGACCATACCCGGCGGTGCACAACGGTGGCATCAGCGCGGTCGCGATCGCGACGCCTGGCAGCACGTTCGACTTCTCCTGACGAGTCGCGCCGACCATGCCTGCGAGACCACCAAATAGTGCGATCAGCACGTCCCAGATATTTGGTGTTGTGCGTGCAAGCAATTCGGAATGTGCTCCCGTGAGCGGACTGCAGAGGAAATACACGGTCGACGTCGCGAGACTGATCGCAGTCGCGATCACGAGATTCTTTAGCGATTTTCGGATCAGCGGAAAGTCGTAAATGCCGATGCCGTAACCGAAACCCATGATCGGGCCCATTAGAGGCGAAATCAGCATTGCGCCGATGATCACAGCGGTCGAGTTGACGTCGAGGCCGATTGAAGCGATGAAAATCGCGAACATCAGAATCCACAGATTCGTGCCCCTCAGGGCGATGCCACTGCGCAGGGTCTGATCGATCGTGGCGTCGTCTGCCTGACCGTCTCTCAGGCTGAAATATTTGCGCAGCGTCTTTCTTGTCCGTGTAGATCGGGGAACCGGGTTAATCGACTCGAATACGTTCATGGTATGACTAGACGGCAGGTGCACATGACGCTGACCCAAGGCAATTGCTATGCGAAAACGTCGCAGGCTGTGCCGCATCTGGTAAAAACCGAAGATCGTGCCATGAATGGCACCCCATGAGCGATGTGACCAGTTCGAAAAATCGCGGCAAACCCGTAAGCGTGCCAGGGAATGAAATGAACTCGTCCCACGGGTAAGCGTTCATTTCAATTCCTTGGGCTAAGCCGATATTCAGACCAAAAATATGGCGATTCGGATATATCTGGCTGGTCGCAACCTTTAAAGCGACGCCATTGTGGTTTACTAATTCGCGGTCGTTTCATCCAGCATCAAACGCATATGCCTCGCTTTCGGATGAGAGGCTTCGTTCGTGAGTTCAATCCGGAATACGTGTCACACTGGACTCTCGACCCACAACATCGAGCAACCTATCAAGCTTGCCATTAGCCTGCGAAAGCTCCCGATCAAGAAAATCTTGAAGCCTGTGGAAGCGTGATTCTTCCGCTTGCTCTGCAACCTTACGAGCTCGATCGAGCTCCTTCGTCATCCGCCGGGACTCAACCAGCGTCGCGACCTCAAGCTTCGCCAGACTTATCGCGTAGATCAGCGTAAGCACACCGATTGCGGCCAGCAGGACTTCGCCCAATGGCGCATCAACAGTAGCAAAGATCACGTTGAGCGTCGTCCGCTGAGAAATTGTTGCCCAGTTCAGCAAGGCAAATAATGCCAGTGCTGACAAAGCAACGCTGATCGCTATTGTTCTGAATCTCATGCAACCCTCCCGACGACCACGGTTTAAATACTTTGTATGAACGGCTCATTCGTATACATAGGATACCTTATTTTATATCACTCACCACCGCCCGAGTCCGCAGCACTCCCCGCAAGCGCGGCCTGTAGCGCGTCTGGCGTGTCGAAACAACGTTTGACGACATCACCTGCATCCGTACCTTCTCGCAGCACACGGCTGCCCGCGAACTGCAGGACGTGCGCGAGCGGATGATGGCTCGGCCAGGATGACGCCGTTGATTGACACCGTCGGCTGGGAGACCGCTGGTACGATGGGTAAACGCAGGTCACGGGCCATACGGACAGTCTGCCTGTTGGCGGGTCCACGCTGGCGTCCAACAAGGCGCTCTCTGAAAAGCGTGCAAAACAGGAGATGCAGATACTTGTCGCAACCGGACCGCCGACCGAGCGCGTTTCTACCGCTGACACAGATGACGCCAACCCTGCTGGCGGCCTGTTCGGAATATAGCTCGATGCTTACATTGGTCAGGCCACTCACATTCCTCAGCTCGAACTCATCGATGTGGCTTCCCAACCGCCAAGCTAGGCTAACCGAGCCAAAGTGGGTTTCGAGGACTGAGTAATCCTGCTTGTCATCCATCGTTTAGGTTCGAGGGTGTCGGTATCGAAAGGTAGGTACCTGCAAGCATGCGCCGAAAGCGAAACGACTACAAACATAGTTAAATTCAAATTTGACAAACAATCAGGTCGCTGGCGCGCTCTATCGCAAATACCTTCCTGCCCGGCTTCGACGGATGACGTCTTTTGGTTCTGATGTGATGGACAACTCCCGCTACCCACAGAGAGACTTATGACAAAGTTGGGGGAAATACCGCAGCGGCTTCTGCGCAGCTCGAACGTCAGGCCCTTATCAAGGTCTGGTTACCGAAAGATAAGCCGCGACCTCTTCAATCTGCGCTTCGCTCAGCATCGCTGCGACCGCCGTCATCGTTCCTGGCGCCGGCATTTTCCCCTTCGCGCGTGCCTGAAATTCGTGTAACCGTGCGATGACAAACGCCGCCGGCTCGCCGGCGATGCCTGGAAAGCGCGCGCCGTTGCCTTTGCCACCAGCCGCGTGACAGCTGAAGCAGGCCGGGAGGTCGGGTCCAGCACCCATCTCGGCGAGTTGCTTTCCGGCGATCACCAGGCTCTGCGACGGTTGAGTTGCTCCCGCGGCAAGGGGTGGATTTTGCTGTGAAAAGAACATCGCCAGCTTGTGAATATCGCTATCGGAAAGGTTGCGTGCGACCGCTTGCATGGCGTCGCTCGCGCGCGAGCCCGCCTTGAACATTGCAAGCGCATGCGCAAGATAGTCCGGATCCTTCCCCGCAAGTCGCGGGCCGCCGCTTACCGTACCTGCGCCCAGGGCACCGTGACATGCGACACATGTTGTGACGGACGGTGGATTCGCATCGACGCCAGCATCCTGAACCTTCGCTGGGAATTGCGCGTGACAGATACCAGCGAGACCAAAAAGAGCCGCAACCGAAACCAATCGCAAGCCGTCGCGTAACTTGCGGCTATAACGCAAGCCGATCATAAATGTCTTCCCAATATTCTGCGAAAGAGCGGTGCGCGAACGTTGCTCATGGCGTCGGCCCGCATGGCCGCATTCCAGATTTCAGTCGGGGGGTTGTTGAGATCCCCGGCGGCTCACTCATATCTGTATTCCGGCTGCGACGATGATGGAGATGGCGAGGACCCACAACTCGATGGCGGTAAAGCGAGGGTATCTAATTTTCATCATCATCATTTTCCTCATGCCCCACGACAGGGTACTTGTCCTCTACCGTTACCGGCACCGCGTGGTTTGTCTCATTGATGTACTCCCCTATATCAGGGCTTTCATGTGGAAATTGGTTATCCTAATGGTCCTGTTCGTACCGCACAGTTATCTGTGTGAATCCACCGTTTGAGCGTCTCTCTTTGCGCATGGGCGGACGGCTGGAGATGGGCAGATTACTGCCCGATGCGGTCTGCCGTAGCCGACCCGCCTCGGACAGACATTCCGATCGAAAGCGGCTGTTCAATTGAAAGATCTCGTTCCATTCGTAGGAGTCCGTGGGACAAGCCGGGAGATATCGAAGACGAAAAAAGCGAAAACGAGGGCGGAACCCCCTCCCCTGAATTTCAGCGCCGAAACTCAATGGCGAAGCGGATTATCACAAGGAGTGGGCACAAGCGCATGGCGGTCCAGCCTCTGCGCCGCCTTAATCACGCGACTCTCCTGTCAGCCGAATCGGTTGACAGAATGGAAAGCCCCGTATCGGCAGGTTGCAGTCGCTTCAGCGTCGGACTGTGAAGCGGCCTGTGCGAACGCAACGGACCAACGGCCGCAGACATCGCGATAACGAATCGAATATGTGAACATGACAGTCTCCCTATCTGTGAATAGGTGTTACGTTCGCCATCAACGGGGCCGTGACGCCCTTCGGCGCCGGTGCGGAATGTTCATCTCATTCCGGTCATCGTTGGCTACTGGCTGGCTGCAAATCCGGTGCATTCCGCGGTCATTTCGGCGAAGCACTTCGCACAGCAGACGGCGGTAATACTCGGCCAAAGGCTCACGTGCTTCCGAACGTCTTCCTTCAACTCGCCGCATTCATTGCAGCGATCCAACACACGGACCTGCAGCGGCCGGTCGTGCCACCTTTCGAGCGAGTTCATGTCAGCAGCCCTCGTGTTGATCTGCGACGTCGACGGCGATGATGTTCGCGGCCATCCTCCGCAGTTCTGCGGGCGTCGGATCATCTCGGCTCGGTTCGAGCAAATCTCTTGCGTTCGTCCTCATCGTGGCCCTCACTGGATACAGATGCTGCCAAGTTCAACAGCCCCGCGATACACCTTCTTATTCAACCAAGGGACGAACGTTTGCTCGTCGTTACCGATATAAACGCGGTTGTGCGGAACATTTGCCATGGCTGACATTCAAATGAAATCGCCAAGTCCATGGAATCAAGATAGCCGGACGACTCCAAGAAAACCATTCTACGAACGGTCGCTGCAGCACTACGTGGACATAGTGCGCTTATACGTTTGGATACCTTGACGAGTCCAGGAACCTATTGTGACGTGACGGCGCCCGCGGACGGTTGCTGGCGACACATATGGTCCGACAGCACGGTTGCTGACGGGATACAAATGTTGGTCATCGGCCAACCACTGGATCGGTCCATCGTGTCCTATTGCATCTGGGCGACAGTGCAATCGCCACCAGATGGCTAGTGACCCACCAGTGACGGCAGTTCGTCCAAAAACGCGTCTCGTGCCCGCACTCCAGCCGTGCCAGATTCTTTCCTGCCGTCCTGAATGAGGCGGGCGAACACGAGAGTATCGTCCCCCTTCGTCGCCCAACCGACGAACCAACCGTGGGGATGGTCTTCGTCAAACGTTCCATCGGGTTTGCGCGGATAAGCCATGCCAGTTTTGCCGTGAACCGTCCAGCCATCGGAGAGCGTGTTCGATTCAACGATCCGCTTCGTCATCTCGAACGCAATCGGGGACACAGGTAACTGGCCGTTAATGAACTTCTCCAGGAAAGTGATTTGCTCCAAAGGAGAAATCTTCAATGACGACGCGATCCAGGAGCGATCGAGACCATTGTGCTTGCCGGGGTCGCCTGATACATCGGCATTCCCATAGCTAAACTCTTTCGCATATTGCGCGAAGCGCTCCGGCCCTAGGGCATGCGTGACTTGCTGCGAAAACCAGACCACCGAATATTTGAGCCACCGCGTCGGATCTGTTGGCTGCCTCCAGGCGTCGCCACCCCAGTCGTAATAACCTTCGCGGTACGGGAGCGTCGGTGTGTGCTCGTCTTTTAGAAAGCCGGCGTCATAGCCCATCAGACTGATTGCGATCTTGAACGTCGAAGCCGGAGTTACCCGTTCGGTACAATTCCCCCGTTGCATCAGGATCTTTCCCGTCTTCGCATCGGCGATCGCCGTACAAACAGTCGTGGCATGGGCTGCCGAAACGGCCAGCACCGAAAATAAAGATAGTATTGTGCGTCGTAGATACATCGGGTCTCCTGGATTGGCCAAATGGGATATCACTTTGCTTGCATTCGCGTTTCGAACAGGACATTTCGACGGCAATTCTTCTTTCAGGTTCCCTTCGCAAAACTTGCCACATGTAGGCAAGGTCCTATCCGGAAATAATCCGTAGGCGGTCAGACAGCCGGGGGCGGCCGCAGCGGCCTGGATTTTCCTGCCAGAGCTTCTGGTTTTGCCGCCACACATAGTTGCCCGTCCGGTTTAGCTGCTCCCAGCCGAGGTGCGAAAGCTATGGGAGCAGCGCCGTTTCGACTGATCCGTTGCCGGCGCGCATTGCGTGAACGGGCCACTTAGGAAATGAAGAAATTCGCTGCGCCGACCTCGTGCACCAAAGCTATCGTGATTTCGTGGCGCAGGACATCAAGTTCACATCACGCAATATACGTTGTACTAAACGGCTGAAGCTGTCGTGGCAGGAAGGTTGAGGTCGGTGCCCGGCGTTCAGAGCGGGGCATTGCTTGATGGCCGACTCACTCGGAGCAGACTGGAGCCATAAGCTGTGAGCGCTGACTGAGGCCAAGCGAGGAATATCAGCATCACCGGGAACGGGACGCGCGTATTCTGACGGGCGAGCAACGTGCCGTCATCGTCTCGCTGGCGTCGATTTCCCCTGGCTATGGTGCGATCCCACATACCTGACCGGGACCGCAAACGCATGGTCATGGATCCCACTGTTCACCAGGTGCAGGTCCGAATCGACGCGGGGCAGATCCAGTTCCACGACCGGCTTGCCGGCAATCGGCGCGAGCGCCGCGCCAAAAGAACGGCGGCCGGACTCGCGCGTGGTTTTGAGCGCGAAGGCCTCCACGAGGTCATCGCTGCCCTGCACACTCATCCAGAGAATCCGGCACAGGCTTGTATCGCAATCGTCGGCTACCGGCGTCAAGTCAGGCTCGCTGTGCGGGGTTCTCGGAGGCCAAATTAAAGTCGTCACCACTTCGCCGAGAAACGTGTCAACTCGCGCGTCAGCCCGGCCCCCTCCAAAATAAACCCCACAGACTCAATCACTAACTTCACGCGCAATGAAATTGTCACCAGCGGCGTCCCGCGTGGGTGTCAACTGCCGCGTGAGGCGGGCCATCTGGCGGCGATCGTGAGAATTTTCGTGGATAGCCGGCCACGGCCATAAGGGTCGCAAAGAAAGGCTTTCAACGCTTGGACGTGCGATATCCCGGCCGGAAAACGCTGTCGCGCTCTGACAGCTGCTGCGATTCGAACTGACAGAACTATTGCGGACTGGCGCAAAGCGATGTTTTCCACTCCCTGGTAGTGGAGATGAAATTGTCACTCCGGTGGCCGAAGCTTTTCGTGCCACTGGCAATCTGGAGTGACAGAATTGATGCGGCCTCAGAGTTTGGAACACATTTTCTCGAGCGTATATGCGCTGACAAGTTAGCCGACGACGGCGAACACATTGCGTCGCAGATGAAGTGTCAGAGGTACGGACGAGGGACGGAATCGGATCGAATTTCGCTGTGTCAAAAGGCAACCCGATCAGGCGCTTACGCAGATTTGATATTGGCGCCTCACGGTCTGGCCGCCGTCAGCAAACGGCGGCACTGGGCGGCGCTCAAACTGACCAGGCAATATTCACATTGACGACTGGCCCAAACGCGCAGGCAAGCGATGCGAACGCGAGATAGGTCTCGGCGAGACTGTCATAACAAGTGGAGACACGGCGAAAATGCTTGATGCGATTGAAGAACCGCTCGACCAGGTTGCGTGTACGGTACCTCACACGGTTGTATCGGCGCTTTGTCTTGGGATTCAAACACGAGGGAATCACGACTTTTGCGCGGCTAGCCCGTGACCGTTGAACGAAATGGTCAGCATCGTAGCCCCTGTCTTCGATAACCGCTCCTGTGCGCAGATGCTCGACCAGTCGCGCGGCACACGAGATGTCGGCGACCTGTCCTTCAGTGACGATCAGTCGCAACGGACGACCTTTCGAGCCCACTACCGGATGCAGTTTGATGCTCACTCCGTCCCGGGAACGTCCGAGCGCTTGTGGCCCGCTTTTTCAAGCGCCCCGCCGAATGCTGTGCGCTCGTACGATCGTCGAATCGGTCAGGACGTGCCCGATTTCGGTCTCGCCTGCCAACGCCGGTTGCGCTGCCGCAGACGCCGGGTTTGATCGATGCGACGATTGCCACCATCCGCCGCGACGGATAAAGGCCATTTGAGTTTGCGGCATGAACGGTCAGCGTCAGATAATCGACCGAATCAGCTTTGCTCATAATGCAATGCATCCCCATATCCATTAGCGAGCGCGACCGCTGGAATCTCCAACATGCTCAACACAACGATTTTTAGATTCGGATACCGCCGATTAATCAGGGGGAAAAGCGGCAGGCCGTCACCATAGTCGCCCCGGGGGATCACATAGTCAGACACCACCACGTCGCAGGGAAGATGGTCCAGCGCCGCACTAAACGCGGTCGAATCTTTCACAGCGTCGATCACGGAGATCGTGCTGCTCTTCTTCAGGTCAGGACGCACACCCTGGCCCGAGATCCCGATGGTGTTCGCGTACGGCACGGGTCTCGGGCCAACGCAGACCGCGCGCAACGTCGTGGACATCAGCGCGCGGCAGATTTCGTTCGTTGACCAACGCTCGGTCAGCACGGGACTCGCGGTTTCAGCCTGACAGTTTCGTAACGATCTGCACTTCGACACGGCGATTTTTTGCTCGCCCTTCCGCTGTCGCATTTGACTCCACCGGATCCTGCGCGCCGCGACCCTCCGCGGCAAATTCGTCCGCCCTAAGACCATGTTCGCGCAGATACTGCATGGTTGCTACGCTGCGCGCTTTTGAGAGGTTCTGGTTGTGCGAATCCGAACCGGTCGAATCCGTGTAACCGGTAGTGGCCACCCGTCGGAACTCGACGCTTTGGTTCGCGAGCAGGAACTGGTCCAGACCTCGCTTCGCCATAGGCGTGAGAGTAGCGCTGTCGGTAGCAAAGTTCGCATCACTCTGCAGAAGCGTTTGACGTAATGGGGCTGCTGGAGGCTGTTGTAAATTTTCTTGCGCAACCTGGGACGGCGGCACAGGCTTCTGAACGACCTGCGGGGTGCACATAAAAGTCATTTCACGAGGATTTCTGGTGGCCTCGCTGGAACGCAGTTCATCGACAAATTCGACTGGCGCTGCATTCTTTTCATTACAGATTCTGGTTGCTACCTCAGAACAGGTCTTCTCGCCTTCGACTAGTCCACCGCACGTCACCTGATATGCGGGATTCTGCTGATTAGGTATCTGAATGGAGTGTGCAGTGTAGGTTGGCCCCCATTGTGTCGTGCAGGCCGCCATGGGGCCGACGAGCGCGCCAAGCGTGATGAGCGCGACGCTTCGAAAGCTTGGAGTGAGAGATGCTTTCATGTGTTTTGAATCCTTGGATAATATTTAGTGGCTGGGAAGTCCCCGCGAGATACATCAATCCGCGGGCACTCCCTGACGGGCGTGACGGATGCAACCGTAGCTGCATCCGTCACTTCGCTTACCACTGCATCGAAGCTCCGACGCCGGCGGTGGTGCCACCAGCGCTCAGACCGACGCCGGCCTTCACCTTGATGTTGTCAGTGATACGCGCCGTACCGCCCAGCGCAACAGCCTGGTAACCCTTGTAGGTCCCTGCACCGATACCGAACGACAGCGTCTTGCCCTGATCGACTTCCGGAATCATCGTCAGTGCTGTAGCCGCGGCGATCCCGGAGTAAGCCCCACGCGCAACGCCGTTGATGGCATTGTTGGTGTCGTTAATGCGCTGATCGGTGTAGTTGTTGGCCTGCTGCACGCCTTGCGCCACCGAACTGTTCATCTGGCTCAGGTTGACTGCATCGGTCGGCGCCGTACCTGCTGCGACATTGGTGATCTGGCGTTCGTTACCCGCCGAGCCCACCGACACCGAGTTGTCGCGGTCCGTCACCGAACCCTGACCCAACGCGACCGAGTTCGTATTGGCCGCCTGCGAGCCCGTGCCGATTGCCGTCGAGTTGACGCCCGTCGCCGCCGCATTGGCGCCGACTGCCACAGCGTTGTCTGCTGCCGCACTGGCGTTCGCACCGATCACCGTGGCGTAGTTGCCCGAAGCAGCCGCACCCGCACCGGCGGCCGTGCTGCCCACGCCAGTACCAGGCGTCGCCGCATTGACCTCCGAACCATCGCCGCTCGCCGACGGAACATTCGTTGCGGTGAAGGACGGGCTTCCCGGCTGGATCCCGGACACCTGCCCGGTGAGACTCGACACCTGTCCGTTGAGATCCGTCACCTGGTCCTGCAACGCCGACAGCTGCCCGAAGTTCACCGCGTCATACGTGCTTGCGCCGTTCGCAACATTGGTCAGGACCACAGGACCTGCGCTCTGGCTTCCACCCAGTGTCACCGAATTGAAGTTGACCGAACCGTCGGTGTTGCGGTCGTACTGCACCGCGCCCGACAATTGCGTCCCGACATCACCCATCTGGTTCTGCAGCTTCGTGATGTCCGTCGTGTTCTCCGTCACACGACCATCAATGTCGGTAATTGCATCACCCACATTGCTGACCGTCGTACCACCCACGCTGTAGCTCGGCGCCGA
>NZ_JARESU010000149.1:0-19099 GCF_046027075.1 Paraburkholderia sp. RL18-085-BIA-A
CAAAAAGAAGTGGTACGGCATTTACCTCACCATGTGCACGAGCGACACGGTGCCGCAAGCCGCTCAGGGACAGGAAGGACTTGAAGTCGCGTCCATTGGCGCGGGTGGCAAGACTTACGAACAGGCATATCGCGAGAAATACAAGGAAGCTCCGAAGTCCTCATTCGGCAGCTATGCGTACGACGGCGTGATGGTCGCGGCGGCTGCAATCAATAAGGCCGGGGCAGCTGACCCCGCAAAGATTCGCGCGGCAATGAAGACCGTCGTACCGTACAACGGCGCGACCGGCACGATTGCCTTCGACGACGCGGGCCAAAGAAAAGAGCAGCCGTACGACAAGGTGAAGTTCGATACCAAGGTCGTTGCCCGATAAGCTCCGCCGCGCTGCTCTGCGGCGCGGTCGCCTAGGAGAGTCCCCATGCTTCAATTCATCGTCGATGTCCTGATACGAACTTCGGACATCATGCTGGTGGCGGTGGGCCTGAGCGTTGTGTATTCACTGGTCAAATTTCCGAACATCGCGCACGTCCAGTACGCGATGCTGGGCGCGTTCGGTACGTTGGCGTTGAATCGCACAGGTCTGCCTTTCTCACTTGCGCTCATCGGGGCATGTATCGCGACAGGCGTGGTCGCAGTTCTGCTCAATGTGCTTGTCTTCAAGCGGCTCCTGCGTTCCGGCAGTTCAATTGCGATGATTGGTTCGCTTGCCATCTCGATGATTCTCATCGCAGTCGTACTGGGTATCGCCGGCTCGCGCCCGTTCCGGTATTCGTCGGGGCTGTCGAGCCCAATTACCCTCGGCTCAACCATCATTTCGGTCGACCAGATTACTTCGATTGCGTGCGGGTTTGGATGTGTTGCGCTACTCGCGGTTCTGCTCTTCAAAACGGGAGTCGGCCGCTCGATGCGGGCCATGTCGTCGAATCCCGCGCTGGCCGCAGCGACCGGAGTCGATGGTGCACGGGTGGTCAACGGCATCACGTTCCTCAGCGGCGCATTGGCTGCGTTGGGCGGGACGATGTTGGGTCTGACCGAGAGCGTACACGTTGGCTTGGGCACCAACCTGCTGCTGCCAGTGTTCGCCGCGGCCATTCTCGGAGGCCTCGGCAATCCTCTTGGTGCAGCAGCAGGCGCGTTGCTGATTTCAGTTTCCGAGACGCTGGTGACCAATCTCGACTTCGGTTGGCTTTTCGGCACAACCGACGTCTATGTTCCGGTGACATATATAAGCGCCGCGTCGTTCGTGATTTTGCTCGTCGCGCTTCTTTTCAGGCCGTACGGCATCTTCGACCGGGAGGTCCGCCGTGTATAGCTTCCTTCTGCACGTTGCGACACTGAGCTGCATTTATGCGCTGTTCGGACTGGCGTTGAATCTACAGGCAGGCTTCGCGGGACTTCTGAACTTCGGTTTTGTAGCGTTCGCGGGTGTGGGTGCCTACGCGTCAGCAATTACCTCCTCACACGGATATCCCGCACCTATCGGCATTCTTTTTGGCGTCGTAGCCGCAATGGTCGTGGGCTTTTTCATGGCTAGGCTGGGGCGCAATCTCGCATCCGACTACTGGGCGATTGCCACACTAGCAGTGGCGGAGCTCATCCGCACCGTCGCGCTCAACGAAAACTGGCTCACGGGCGGCGCCCAGGGCATCAGCGGCGTGCCGGCATTGTTCAGAAGCGCGTCCGGCGTCCAGAATGACCCCGCGTTTTTTCTGCTGGCGCTCGCCATGGTTGCGATTGCACTGTTCGCCTGCGTTCGGCTTTCCCGTGGACGCTTCGGCCGAGCCATCCGACTGATGCGTGAGGAGCCTGCGCTGGCAACCAGTCTCGGCTATCAGCTCGTTCCGCTCAAAGTTAAAGCGACGGTCACGAGCGCCGCGATAGCGTCGGTCGGAGGTTCTCTGCTCGCGCATTACATGAGCTTCGTTGGCCCGGACTACATGCTCGCGTCCGAGACCTTCGTCATCTGGACGATGGTCATGATTGGCGGGCTTGGCAATAACTTCGGGGTCGTACTCGGCGCATTGCTCGTCGAAGCCATCTATAGCGCGGTGCCATTCGCCAAGGACTATCTCAACATTAGCAGCGATATCGCTGGCGCCGTCCGGCTCGGCACAATCGGCGTTGTCCTGCTTGGCTGTCTTCTGGTTCGCCCGGGCGGTCTGCTTCCCGAAAAAATCCGGAGCGCAACATGAGCACGATGCTTCGATTGCAGGATGTCCACAAGTCCTTTGGTGGAAACAGCGTCCTGACCGGACTCAACTTTCACGTCAGGACTGGCGAAATCGTAGGTCTGCTCGGACCGAACGGTTGCGGGAAGAGCACCGTGCTCAACGCAATCACCGGTTATTGCCCGATTGACCAAGGTCTCATCGAGGTCGGCGGTCAGCCGGTGAACGGCCTGTCCTCCCATCAGATTGCCGCAAAGGGTGTACGGCGGACCTTCCAGCTGCCGTCAATGCCCACGCGGATGACGGTAAGAGAAGTTGTGATGGCCGCGTCCACACGAAGCCACGGATTGTTCAGTACGCTTTGCAGGTTCGGTGCGACACGCAGCCTTGAGCATGAGACGCGTGAGCGCGCGCATCGCCTTCTCGAAGAACTGCTTCTCACGAAGGTCGCGTATCTGCCCGCTGCTTCCATCTCTGGCGGGCAGAAGAAACTCCTGGGCATTGCTTGCGCGATGATGGAACAGCCAGCATTGCTGCTCCTCGATGAACCAATGGCTGGCGTTCACCCGAATTTGCGTTCAGAGCTCGTCACCACGCTCAGGAGAATCAACGGACAAGGCATCACGCTAGTCATCATTGAGCACGACATGCATTTCATTTCAGAGACGTGCAGCCGCTGCATTGTTCTGGATAAGGGAAAGACTGTGGCGGACTGCCTTCCGTCAGAGCTCGAAACCCATGAAAGCGTGGTTGAGGCGTATCTCGGCAAGAAGTCGGGCGGCCAGTATCAGGTTGCGGGGGTGATTGCATGATATCCGTCAACAATGTTGTCGCCGGTTACACACGCGACGTTGATATCCTTCGCGGTATTTCAATCAACGCGAAGCAACTCGAAATTGTCACCATCCTTGGCCCGAACGGCTGTGGGAAGTCGACCCTGCTAAAGACGGTCGCGGGTTTCCTGGTGCCGCGGGAGGGAAAGGTCACCCTGGACGAGAAGGACATCGGACAGGTGCCAGTGTTCAAGAAGGTCAGGAAATACGATATCGGCTTCGTGCCTCAGACCGACAACGTGTTCGGCTCGCTATCGGTCTGGGAAAATCTCGCGCTTGGCGGGCAGTTCATGCAGAAGCAGGACAAGGAAAGAAGGCTGGATGAACTCTGTTCCGCCTATCCTGTATTGAAGCGCAAGCTCCGGGCACGGGCAGCGGGCATGTCAGGCGGAGAGCGGCAGATTCTGTCGCTCGCGCGCGCATTGATGCCGAGGCCACGTTTCCTGTTGCTTGACGAGCCTTCGGCTGGGCTATCTCCAAAGATGCTGGGCGAAGTCTTCGACGCAATTGTCGAACTACGCAACACCGAGCGCATCGGAGTGTTGATGGTGGAGCAGAATGCGACCGAGGCTTTGCGCATTTCTGACCGCACCTATGTGCTTTCTATGGGTCAAGTTGCGCTGGAGGGGAAGTCGTCCGACCTGCTCGCGAGTGATGAGATGCGCCGCCTCTACCTGGGTGGCCGTCCTCATTAGCGTTTTCTGTCGTTTCGAAACGATGTGTCCGCATGGATGGCACCGCGCGCGCGCGGACACATCGCCCGCCTATCGCTCCGGCTTGACACTCTCGGTGCCCCTATCCCGAGTCAATGCGTTAATCAGCAGTTGTGCGCCTGGCGAGACAGGCGCACCCTGCCGGGTGACGAGCTCATATGGCTCGCTCCGCGAGGTAACCGCCAGCGCGAGCTTTGTCGCCCAGCCTTGATTGGTGCAGAAGTCTGCAACAGCAACGGACAGCATGGCCACGAACGCCCGATTGGTCTGTAAGAGCGACATGGTCGTGAAGGCTGAAGTTGTTTCGACCAGGCGTACCGGCAGCCGCAGCCCTGCTTCGTGAAATTCACGCTCGAGCAAACACCGGATTGGCATTCGCGCGGTAGACAAACCGCCGCGTGAGGCAAGGACGTAGGGTAAGTTCTGGCATCAAAAGAGGGCCGAACTTTTCATTTAATTGTCGACACTTGTGTAGAATCAAAACAAAACATTCGTCGACTCGTGTTGTGGTTAATGCTGGGACGGGTCGTCACCGTGGTCATTACGCCCCATTTGCGGGAGATGTTTATGAGCAATCTTGAGGTTTCGAAGCATGCTGACATAAGTCTGCCCCGCGGCAGCATCGTTGCGCTGATTACGCCCTTCATGACCGACGGAAGTGTCGATTGGGCCAAATTGCGCAGTCTCATCGACTTCCATATCGAGAGCGGCACGGCCGCGATTGCAGTAGCCGGAACGACGGGCGAGTCGTCGACGCTCTCCAATGCCGAGCACCGCGACGTTATTGCTGCGACGGTTGAGCACTCGGCTGGACGCATTCATGTAATGGCTGGAGTCGGAGCCAATTCCACTTCGGAAGCGGTTGCTCTCGCACAGTCTGCCTCCGACTGTGGTGCTGACTCCTTGCTCAGCGTGGTCCCTTACTACGTGAAGCCGTCCCAGCAGGGGTTGATTGACCATTTCCGAGCTCAGGCCGATGCGTCCAAGGTTCCCCTGGTGCTCTACAACGTTCCGGGTCGCACGGTCACCGACATGTCCGTATCAACGGTTGTACGGCTGAGCGAGCACCTGAATATTCGCGGCATCAAGGACGCAACCGGAGACATGGTCAGAGCGGCCGAGCTGGTCGAGGCGCTGCCGGCCGGGTTTGCTCTCTATAGCGGTGACGATTTCACGTCACTGGCCTTCATGGCCCTGGGCGGACACGGCGTTATCTCGGTTATTGCAAACGTGTTGCCGAGACAGGTCAGCGAGCTCTGTAGTCTCATCGAGACCAACGAGCTGAAGCTGGCTAGACGCCTGTTCGTTCAGATGTTGCCGCTCACACGAGCTCTGTTCACAGAGACGAGCCCCGGACCCGTCAAATTCGCTGCCGCTTTGCTCGGGCAGTGCGAACCAATCGTGCGTCTTCCGTTGGTTCTGCCCGAGGAATCGACCCGCCGATATCTTGAAGAGTGTCTGCAACCGGTGATTAAATATGCCGCGTGAACCGATAGCTCAGGGCAGCGACAACGTCGTCGCCGGACTGCCTGATTCGAATGCGCTCGAGCGGGTTGGGACCTGGATGGCCTTGCACGACATCTCCGAATCCCGCGTCGTTCGTGCTTCACGATTGTCCGGAGGCGCCATTCAGGAAAACTGGCGCCTCGAGATGGACGACGGGAAGTCGTATGTTCTGCGCACTGATGCGGACGCGGCAATTCCAACCAGCTGCACACGGGCGGAAGAGTTTTATCGCTACCGGCTCGCGTTCGAGCAAGGTGCGCGAGTGGCTCGCCCCAACGGCTTTTGCCTCGACTCTAACGTAATTGGGAAGCCATTTTTCATCCTCGAGTTTGTTTCCGGCATAACCGCCGGACACCTGCTCGCGAGGAACGATGCTTACGTGCCGGACCGGCACGCTCTCGCATCCGAATTGGGCCAGCTGCTTGGCGTTGTGCATCTCACCCCCGCCAGTAATGCGCGAGCAGTTTTTGGTGCCGCTCCGCAATCGGCTGCATCCGCGTCGATTGAGCACATTCGCAAACAGCTGGACGGTCTCGCTGTTCCCCATCCCGCGCTCGAGCTATGTCTGCGAGAACTTGAAGTCAGACTGGGCCAGGCGACCGATGCGGTCTTCTCGCATGGCGACTATCGGACCGGCAACTACATGGTGGACAACGGCCGCGTGTCAGCCATCCTCGATTGGGAATTTTCAGGCTGGGGTCACCCGAACGAAGACTTGGGATGGTTCACCGCGCCGTGCTGGCGTTTCGGGCGGCCCGCAATGGGCGGCGGCGGTATTGGACCGCTGCAGAGCTTTCTCGATGGTTATCAGGAGGCAACAGGCCGCGCGGTCCATCCTTCTGAATTAGTCGACTGGCAGGCGCTCGCCCAGGTTAAGTGGGCCGTCATTGCGCTTCATCAGGAGCAGCGTCACGTATCCGGTACCCAACGCAGCCTCGAACTGGCTCTGTCCGGAAGGCTCGTATCCGAGCTGACGCTGGAAGCAATGAACCTTCTGGAGATTCGTTGATGAACGCCACCGAGAAGATGGTCGACCTGCTCGATGTTGCGCACAGCACGCTCACCAATGAAGTTGTGCCTTCCTTATCAAGACAGGACCGATATAACTCCCTGATGGTTGCTAACGCGATACGAATCGCTGCGCGACATTTCTGCTCGACGCAGGAACGCCACACGACGGCACCCGCTAGCGGGTTATTGGGCGAAAGCGCCATCGTGAAAGGCATTCGCGCTGGTCAGTTCGACAACGGCTCAGCGATGCGCGCAGCGCTAATCGTGAATCTGCGCAATCGACTTGTTCAGCAACTCGCAGTCGACAACCCACGCGTGCTCGACAACCTTCAAAACTCTTCACGGGCTCACTAAAAATGGATTTCTCAATTGACAGCGCAACGCGCGAGCTGCGCGACCAGATTCGCACTTTCGTTGACGAAGTTCTCATCCCGCTCGAATCCAAAGCTGAATCCTACGACGAGCACGAAAATGTAGCCGAGGGGCTACTCGAGAAATTGCGTGGCCAGGCGCGAGAGCGCGGCCTGTGGGCTCTGCAGATGCCCCGCGAACGCGGCGGTGGTGGATTGTCTATCGCGCAGATGGCGGTGTGCTACGAAGAGATGAACCGCTCTATCTTTGGTCCGGTCGTCTTCAACTCCGCGGCGCCTGACGACGGCAACATGATTCTTCTGAATAAGGTCGCTACCGCCGCGCAGAAGGACCAATGGCTGCAGCCCATCATCGACGGGAAGGTTCGGTCCGCATTCGCGATGACCGAGCCAGCACCGGGCGCAGGCTCGGACCCGTCGATGATGCTGACGACGGCGGAACGTGCCGGCGACAAGTGGATTATCCGCGGCCGCAAATGGTTCATCACGGCTGCTGAGGCTGCCACCCATTTCATTGTTATCGCGCGGACATCGTCCGACGTGCGAAAAGGCCTGACTGCCTTCCTCTTCCACGCGAACACGCCCGGCTGGCGCATCGTCCGGCGCATTCCAATCATGGGACCGGAAGAGCATGGCGGCCACTGCGAAATCGAGTTCGAGGGCCTCGAAATTCCTGACGAGCACAGACTCATGGAAGTTGGGGACGGCCTGAAGGCGACCCAAATCCGCCTGGGAACTGCCCGCCTGACCCACTGCATGCGGTGGAACGGCATGGCGCGCCGCGCACTTGAACTCGCCGTTGCGCATGTGAACACAAGAAAGGCCGGCGGAGAACTGCTCTCGGCGCGTGAAGGCGTCCAATGGATGCTCGGCGAAGCCGCGATGAAGCTCGATGTCGCCCGTCTGCTCACGTTACGTGCGGCTTGGTGCCTCGACACTGGCGACTTTGCGCGTCCGGAAATCTCCATGGCGAAAATCGCAGCCTCCGAGACTCTGCACCAGGTCATCGATACGGCAATCCAGCTCCACGGCGCCAAAGGCTACTCCAAGGACACGCGACTCGAATGGATGTACCGGTACGCGCGACAGGCGCGGCTTGTCGATGGGGCTTCCGAGGTTCACAAGATGGTCGTTGCGCGGACGCTGCTCGAGCCGCAAAGCGCGATGTGGGACTGGAAGTCGCAACCTGCTGAAGAAGGCACCGCCTCGAAGGAATGACCGTGACTCTGCGCAAAGTAACCCTTGATGACAAGTACACCCTCGACAGCGGGCGGATTTTTCTGACCGGCGTCCAGGCGCTTGTTCGACTGCCCCTGATGCAGCAACGCCGCGACACGGCGAACGGTCTGCAAACGGCGGGCTATATTTCCGGCTACCGCGGCTCTCCCCTCGGCACGTATGACGCCGAACTGGGGAAGGCGAAGAAGTTTTTGGGCGAAGCTAACGTTGTGTTCGTGCCGGGGGTGAATGAAGACCTAGCGGCAACCGCTGTCTGGGGAACCCAGCAAGCCGAGACCAGCGGCGAAGGTAAGTTCGACGGTGTCTTCTCCATCTGGTACGGGAAAGGTCCGGGCGTTGACCGCAGTGGCGACGCGTTCCGTCACGCAAACCTCGCCGGCAGCTCGAAGTACGGCGGCGTTCTGGTCCTGATGGGTGACGACCACACTTGCGAGTCGTCAACCACATGCCATCAGTCGGAATTCGCGCTTGTCGACGCGGCCATTCCAATTCTGAGCCCTAGCGGCGTTCAGGAGATTCTCGACTATGGTCTGTACGGCTGGGCCTTGTCGCGCTTTTCCGGATGCTGGGTCGGTATCAAATGCGTGAAGGACACCGCCGACGCGTCAGCGGCCATTGATGTCGAGCTCAATCGCGTGATGCCCACGCTCCCCGCTGATGTCCAGATGCCGACGGGCGGGTTGAATCTACGCCTGCCTGACACGCCGCAAGACCAGGAATATCGCCTCCACAACTTCAAGCTCGATGCCGTTCGCGCGTTCGTGCGAGCCAATGGGCTGGACCGCGTCACGCTAGGGAAGCCGGGAGCAAGAATCGGCGTGGTGACTCACGGGAAGAGCTATCTCGACCTGCTGCAAGCCATTGACGACCTTGACATCACTGAAGCTGACCTCGAAGCGATGGGTATCTCGGTTTATAAGGTCGCCTGCACCTGGCCGCTTGAGCCACAGGGCATCCGCGAATTTGCGGGTGGCCTTGACCTGATGATGGTCGTCGAAGAGAAGCGCAGCCTCCTTGAGTCGCAGATTAAGGACATCCTGTACCGCGCGCCCAACGCGCCGGTCGTAATCGGCAAGCAGGACGAAAACGGCAAGAAGCTGTTTCCTGTCGAGATGTCTTTCAGCTCGCTCCAGATTGCCATCGCTCTGGGACAACGGCTTGCGCAACGTAGTGGCGACCAGCGCATCGCCGAGCGCGTCTCATTCCTGACGGAACTGAGCAAGATGGAATTCGCTCCCGAAGCGATGCTGCGCAGCTTTTACTTCTGCAGCGGCTGTCCGCACAACTCGTCGACCATCATCCCGGAAGGAAGCAAAGCCTATGCCGGTATCGGCTGCAGCTGGATGGCGCAGACGATGGACCGCAATACGCTCGGCTACACCCAGATGGGTGCCGAAGGCATGGCATGGGTCGGCGAGGCTCCATTCTCCAAGCGCGAGCACATGTTCCAGAACATGGGAGATGGCACCTATTTTCACTCGGGTCTGCTCGCGGTCCGCGCGGCGATTGCGGCAAAGACCAACATCACGTTCAAGATTTTGTACAACGACGCCGTCGCGATGACCGGCGGTCAACGTCACGATGGTCAGCTCAGTCCGATGACCATCACGACGCAGGTTCATGCGGAAGGTGTGAGCCGCATTTTAGTTGTGACAGATGACCCTGCCAAATATCCGCCGGACGCGGGTTGGGCCAAGGGCGTGACGATTCACCATCGTTCCGAGCTTCAGAAGGTGCAGGAAGAGCTCAGGGACATTCCTGGTGTGACGGTTCTCGTTTATGACCAGACCTGCGCCGCCGAGAAGCGACGCCGCCGCAAGCGTAAACAGTTTCCCGACCCGCCCAAACGTCTTGTCATCAATGACCTGGTCTGCGAGGGATGCGGAGATTGCGGCGTCAAATCCAATTGCGTTTCGCTTGTGCCGCTTGAGACGGAGTTCGGCCGTAAGCGCGCTATCGACCAGTCGTCCTGCAACAAGGACTACTCGTGCAACAACGGGTTCTGCCCGAGTTTCGTCACGGTTCATGGCGGCAGTCTTCGCAAGGCAGGTACGGTCAAGCCAAACGTCGAGCTGTTCCCGGCGCTGGTCGAACCTGACCGTCCCTCACTCGATGACGGCGTGTATTCAATCATCGTAACGGGTGTTGGCGGCACGGGAGTCGTGACCATCGGTGCAATCCTCGGCATGGCCGCACACCTGGAAGGCAAAGGTTGCGGGATTCTCGACATGGCTGGTCTCGCCCAGAAAGGCGGCTCGGTGTGGTCGCACCTTCGCTTCGGCAAGAATCCGGCTGCTATCAAGGCTATCCGGATTGCCGCTGGTGGCGCAGACGCTGTTCTGGGTTGCGACCTGGTTGTCGCAGCAAGCCGGAAGACCCTCGCTGCGACTCGCAAGGGCGCGACGCGGATGCTCGTCAACACGCATGAGGTCATGACGGGCGAGTTCACCCGGCACCCCGACCTCAACTTCCCCTCCCCGGAGCTGCGCGCGGGCATCACCGACGCCGTCGGCAGGGATTGCGTCGAGTTTCTGGATGCGACCAAGTATGCGCTCAACATCTTCGGCGACACCATTGCCGGCAACATGTTCATGCTTGGCTACGCGTATCAGCGGGGCCTTATCCCGATTAGCTCCGAGGCTATCGATGCTGCCATCGAACTCAACGGTGCGGGCGTGAAGATGAACAAGGAAGCGTTCCTCTGGGGACGTCGCGCGGCCCTGTCGCCCAGCTCTGCCGAACGGGCACTTGTCGCGGCCAAGCCTATGCGTGAATCACTGCAGATTTCGTCGTCGCTCGACGAGCTCATCGAACGCAAGGTGATGTTCCTTTCCGAATACCAGAACGCGGCATACGGAAAGCGCTATCGCGCGCTGGTGAACCGCGTCCGGGAATGGGAACGGACCGTTACACCGCGGCAGGACGCCGTGACACGAGCTGTCGCGAACGGCTATTTCAAGGTGCTTGCCTACAAGGACGAGTACGAAGTCGCAAGGCTTCATTCCGCGCCGGAATTCGTTGAGAGCCTCAAGCAGCAGTTCGAGGGTGACTTCCGCCTTGCTTTTAACCTTGCGCCCCCGGGACTGACCGGCAGGGACGAACTGACGGGCGAGCCTCGCAAAAAGGAATTCGGAGCCTGGATTCTGCCTGTGTTCCGGACGCTTTCGAAGCTCAAGGTGCTTCGCGGAACACCTCTGGACGTGTTTGGCTACACGGCCGAACGGCGGATGGAGCGCGGACTGATTACACGATACGAGCAGACCGTCGACGAGATTCTCCGTCACGGCACGGCGCGCAACTATCAGGCAGTCGTCCGGGCTGCATCGATGGTTGAAAAGATTCGTGGATATGGACACGTCAAAGAGCGCAACTTTAAATCCGTGGACGCGGAGTGGACCCACGCTGTCGCTCAGTTGTCCAAGCCGTCCGTGATTGAGCTGAAGCAAGTGGCGTGAGAAACGCAGGAGCAAAGGACAGGGATGACATTCGATTTCGACCTTGCTGGAAAAAGTGTGCTGGTCACCGGAGCGTTTAGCGGCTTGGGGCTGCACTTTTCGAGAACACTGGCGGCGCAGGGATGTCAGGTCGCGATGTGTGGTCGGCGCATCTCCCTTGGTACCGGTCTGGCTCGCTCGCTCTGCGAGGAAGGGCAGATTGCACACGCCTTCGAGTTGGACGTGACGGATGCAGACTCGATTACCCGCTGCCTGGACGCGGTGAGTGAAAGAGTCGGCATGCCGGCGGTGCTGATTAATAATGCCGGAGTTGCTCACCATTCACCTGCGCTTTCTACCACGGACGACTCGTGGAATCAGACAATTGAGGTGAACCTGAATGGCGTATGGAAGATGACTCGCGCCTACGCCAGCAAGTTGAAAGAGACGGAAGCGCCCGGAAACGTAATCAATATCGCGTCGATTCTGGGCTTGCGTGTCGCGCAGCAGGTGGCGGCATACGCTGTCTGCAAAGCGGGGGTGATTCAGCTCACCAAGGCTTTGGCACTGGAGCTTGCGCGCTACCGAATCCGCGTGAATGCGATTGCGCCGGGCTACTTTGAAACCGACCTGAATCGGGATTTCTTCGAGACGGACGCCGGCACACAACTGGTCAAACGCATCCCGATGCGAAGACTTGGCTCTCTGCCGGAGCTGGACGGTCCGCTTCTCATGCTGGCCTCCCACGCATCCTCGTTCATGACTGGTTCAGTCATCACGGTCGATGGTGGCCACCTGGTCAGCTCTCTTTGAATGTACGACCGACCGATTTTCGGTATAGCGCGTTAAGCGCTCAGGAGGTTGAATGTCTGAGGAAGTAGTCGTTCTTAGTGCTGTTCGTACCGCAATTGGTGACTATGGGAAATCGCTGGCCAGCGTTCCGCCCACGTCGCTGGGAGCACTTGTCGTCCGTGAAGCGCTGTCTCGCGCTGCTGTCGACCCGGCAGTCGTAACCCAGATTGTGTTCGGCAACGTCATTCACACCGAGCCATCGGATATGTATCTCGCCCGCGTTGCGGGAATGGAAGCGGGTCTTTCTGAGACGTCGACGGCTTTAACTCTGAACCGCCTTTGTGGCTCGGGTTTGCAAGCAGTCATCTCGGGCTCCCAGGCGCTCGCAGTTGGCGACGGCGACTACATTGTCGCGGGAGGCGCCGAAAGCATGTCCCGCGCTGCCTATTCGATGCTTGATGCTCGCTGGGGCAAGCGAATGGGCGACTCGAAGGTGGTTGACATGATGGTCGGGGCGCTTACTGACCCCTTCGAGAAGTACCACATGGGACAGACGGCCGAGAACATTGCTGTGAAGTACGGAATCTCCCGGGACCAGCAGGACGAACTTGCACTCGAGTCGCACCGCCGGGCCGCAGCGGCAATTGAGGCCGGACGTTTTAAATCACAGATTGTGCCTGTCCCGGTGCGCAGCAAAACCGGTCAAATCTCATTTGAGACTGATGAACACGTACGGCCGAACATCACCCGGGAAGACCTCAGCAAGCTCAAGGCCGCTTTCGCTGTAGAGGGAACGGTCACACCCGGCAACGCTTCGAGCCTGAACGACGGTGCCTCGGCGGTCGTACTGGCCTCCGCAAAGGCGGCCAGTCGAGACGGACACACTCCATTGGCGAGGTTGGTTTCCTACGGACACGCGGGCGTCGCTCCAGCCTACATGGGAATCGGCCCCGTACCTGCCGTCAGGGTCGCGTTGCAGCGTGCGGGTCTGTCTCTCGACGACATCGACGTGATAGAGGCGAACGAGGCCTTTGCCGCGCAGGCTTGCGCGGTCGCGCAAGAACTTCGGTTTGACCCGGCCAAACTGAATCCGAACGGCTCCGGAATCTCGCTCGGCCACCCTATTGGCGCGACTGGAGCCATTCTGGTGACCAAGGCTGTTCACGAACTGCACCGTGCGGGCGCGCGCTATGCGTTGGTCACGATGTGTATCGGCGGCGGCCAGGGAATCGCTGCGCTTTTCGAGCGCATCTGAGTACGCTTCGCGGTGACGGAACCCTGGAATATGGGGCGTTCTGTCACCGAATTGGTACACAACGTGGCCTACCGTTAGCTCCGTGGCAGCGCCGCGGAAAGACGGGCGCCCGTTCGGCAGGGTTACTGCGAGTAGAGCTTGACGACTCCTGCGTCGACGACTTTGGTGATTTCTTCCATCCGCCAGGTGATGTGCGTCTCTGTCAGTTCGCGGCAGCGCTTTGCGTCCCGGGCTTCAATGGCGTCAAGGATATCGAGGTGTTCCGCGAATGCGTCATGGCCGCGCTGCTCAAGGTCAATCCAGCGCACAAAATGGATACGAGCGTTGATGCTGTAGAGCGAGCGGACCATTTCGTTGTTGCCCGAGAGCGCGACCAGCCGCACATGAAACTCTTCATCGCGCGCGACCAGCTGGCTTGTGGGCGCTTGTGCAGCCTTGTTCTTCATGACGTCCTTCCAGAACTTGCGCAGGGCGCGTACGTCCTTCGGGTCGGCACGTTCGACGGCCAGTTGCACAGCAGAGGCTTCGATGCTTCGACGAAGCTCGAAAAGGTCGAAGATATCCTGACGATTCAGCTCGCGGACGAAAAATCCACGGTTCGGAACGAAGTTCAGGAGGTTTTCCGCAACGAGTCGGTTGAGGGCTTCCCGAAGCGGCGTGCGGCTGACGTCGAACTTCTCAGCCAGCTCAAGCTCGTTCACTCTCTCCCCGGGCCGAATCGTGTAGAGGACGGCCATTTCCTTCAACTGTTCATACAGGTCGTTGACGGTGAGCCCCGCCCGCTTCGGCGCGCTGGTCTCTCGAACGCGCGGTTTAGTTTCCCGAATGAGAGATGAGTAGCCTGCCATAATTCGTTTCCTTTCCGGTGCCAGCGGCAACCTTCGTTCATTTCTGAGGACCTGCCACTCTCTATCGGCTTTCTGTCGGAGCATTCACGCTGCGCCTCGAGGTATTCGCTGAACGGGGACTTGCATTCGTCCCGTTGCGCCCAGCGACATCGAAGCTTCACATCCGCAGCGGTTGGAAAGTGTCGGCAACATTGAATTTTATAACACTCCCTGTCGCCGCCGTCGAGGAACGGGGGTGCCTTCCGGATGATTCGACAACGATGGCGATGATGGAGGCGCCACCCACTGCGTTGTCCCGCTTTCTGCTCTGCGGGCCGGTCTTTCCAGACTTGCTCGCTGCAGCAATATCTACATAGCCAGATTTCGAAGCGATGATGCAGGGTTCGTCGCACGACGCTGGAATCCGGCACTGCGGTGATGCCTGCTTCAACAGTCAGAAGCCTCTGTAGCGCCTCCGCAACCCCAGCCCATTGGAATGAGCGTCTCATTATAGTACACTATTGTCGACACTTTTATCGTTTAGCATGGGTTGGTTAGCTCTTGATGGATGCGGGAGCGATTTGGCCCCCTACAAGTGCACGACGGTTGCCGGGCAAGCCTGGAGAGGAACACGATATGACCGTCGGCATTTTTTCCGTCAGCGACTAGGTGGTCTGCATCAGCGGCGCTAGCCGCGGACCGGGCAAAGGACTTGCGCGGATGTTTGCAGAATGCGGAGCGCATATCGTTATCGCTTCGTACGACGCGACAGTACTCGCGCAGGCCGAGACAGAGCTCGCAGGTGACGGCCTTCCCGCGACGATGGTCGTAACTAACGTTTCGGACCCTAAATCTTCGGCTTCGCTCGTCGAACAGACGCTGCAGAAATTTGGCCGTATCGATACGATGGTCTGCAATGCCGGTATCGACAAAATTAAAGCTGCCGAAGACTACGAAAGCGACGAGTGGGACCAGATTCTGATGTCAATGTGAAGGGCGCTTACTTCTGCGCGAAAGCCTGAATGCGAAGACGCTGTAGAGTCGACAAAGCAGTCGACCTACAGCCGCCCGAACTGAGGCTTCACGTGGTTAGCGACTCCGACGTCCGAGAACTACTCAGAGGAGATGCCTACTGTTCGATGTTCTGCACGGTAAACAGACGGCCGAATTGTGGCAGTTCATCCTTGACGCCACCCAATCGCAGTGCATGCCACGCCATTGCGTGGTTGCTGGAGGTCACGGGCTTCCCCAGTTCGGCTTCGATGGACGCAACCTGGTCGGCTAGCCGCAACGAGGTGCACGAAACGAAGATGGCATCCACATCATCATGCTTTCCGAGCTCCAGAATCGCGTCGCGAACTGACTGTGCATCGATTCGCGCGACTTCGTTGTCATCTGAGTGCTCGAACGACCCCATCCGCACAATGTTCACACCGCGAGCAACGAGGTATTCCCCCATCGATTCGGTAATAGTGCGCATGTAAGGCGTGAGGAGCGCAATTCGCTTGGCACCGAGGGAGTTCAGCGCAACCCTGGCCGCGGTGATTGGGGTGGTGCACGCTGCGTTCGGCCGAGCTTCTCTGATGCGCTCAATTACATGGCCCTCGCCCAGAACCATGGATGCGGACGTGCAGCCAAACGCGACAACATCGAGCCGTTCGCCAGGACGGATAACTTCAACGCCCGGCGCAATAAGCCTATCCATATCCCTAAGCGTCTCAGGGGTGATTTGCGCCGAATTCATGATGCGACTTTCGTAGAATCCGACGCCTTCGACAGCGAGCAGCTTGCGCCACTCATATTCAATCGTATGGTCAGTCGCCAGCACGACCAGACCGATTGCGGCACGATGAGAGACTCCATCATCGAGGGTGAAGTCGAGTTTCACATAGCGCTCTGCAGCTTCGAGAGTTTCCATTCTGGGCTATCCATTCACGTTGTCAGTTCGGGTTTGCGCATCGGTGCCTACCTTCAGCGACCCGCAATTCAGACTGCGGCGATAACCCCGATTTCGACGGTGTACTGGGGGAACGCGAGCTTCGATTCGACGCACGCCCGTGCCGGAGCATCACCCTCGGGAACCCAGGCGTCCCACGCTTCGTTCATCTCGTTGAACGTTTTGTAATCGGCAAGCCAGATGCTCGCCGACAGGATTCTGGTCTTGTCAGAACCGACCTGCGCAAGGAGCCGGTCAATCTTCGCGAGAATCTGTTCGGTCTGACCCTTCGCGTCCTGGCTCGGGTCATCGGCGACCTGCCCGGCAAGAAACGCGAACCCTGCGTGAACGACTGCCTGACTCATCCGCTTGCCACTTTCATAGCGCTTGATTTGCATAAAACCCTCTGTACGGTGATGTAAAGTGCTCATAGGCTAGCGCATATCACACACAATTGTCGACACTTTTATAGACAAATCTGCTATCTCACGAGAGTCAGCGATACCTCCCATTGCTTTACTTTTTTGTTCGTAATATACAACTGTGTCGACACTTAGAAAGCGGAAATAGACTGCCATCAAGCAGCCATCGCCGCTGCGGCACGAAGTCATTCCACGTTTCACATTGAGGGCGTCATGAAAGTTATTGTGCTCGGCGGCGGTGTGGTGGGGGTTACTACCGCGTATCAGCTGCAAAAAGATGGACACGATGTCACGGTCCTTGACAGGCAACCCGTGGTCGCAGGTGAAACCAGCTGGGGCAATGCGGGGATGGTTGCGCCTGGACACTCGTTTGTCTGGTCGTCACCGAAGGCGCCGAAGATTCTCCTCAAATCGCTGGTACTCCGGGACCAGGCGCTTCGCTTCAAATTTTCGGCCGACCCAAGGCTGTACAGCTGGTCGTGGCTGTTTCTGATGGAGTGCAACGCGGAGAAAGCACGACGCAACACGCTGTTAAAACATCGACTCGCGGCGTACTCGCAGTCCGTTCTCAAGGAAGTCATCAAGACGGAATCGGTCAGCTACGACCGCAATGACCGGGGCATCATCTACTTCCATAGAAGCCAGGAGGCGTTGGACCGAGGCGTCACGCAGATGAAGCTTCTGGAGTCAGACGGTCAGCTCATCAAGGTCTTGAATCGAGACCAAGTTGTGTCGCTCGACCCATCGCTCTCGTCAGCGAAAGATGAGATTGTCGGCGCGATTTACTGCCCGACGGACGAAACTGGCGACCCGGCCAAGTTCACCCGGGCGCTGGCTGAAATTATTGTCTCGCGAGGCGCAACCGTCCTTAACAATACGAACATCCAGGCGCTTGAAGTAGCGGGAGGGCAGATTCGCGGGGTGCGCACCGACAAAGGCGTTCTGCAGGGAGATGCGTACGTACTTGCCCTCGGCAGTTACAGCCCTATTCTGGCTCGGCAGATTGGAATCAATCTGCCCATCTACCCCGTGAAGGGCTATTCGCTCACCATCCCTATCGAAGGTCATATGCAGCCGCCCAATGTGGCGGTGGTTGATGAGCACAACCTCGTAGCCATCTCACGATTCGGCGACAGAATTCGCGTCACCGCGACAGCCGAATTCGCCGGGTATAACACGACGCACAGGCCATCGGACTTCGAGTTCATGAAGCATGTCACTCAAGAACTCTACCCCGATGGTGGAAATTACGACCGTGCGGAAATGTGGGCGGGCCTGCGTCCGATGACTCCGAATAACCTCCCGTTCTTCGGACGAAGGAAGTACGGAAACCTCTACCTTAATACAGGTCATGGTCACATTGGCTGGACGATGTCTCACGGTTCAGCACGAATCACTGCGGACCTCATTGCAGGGCGCACGCCGGACATCCCTATGGACGGTCTGACTCCATGAGCATCCACTCGACTGAAGCGTTCCAAGCTTTAGTTCAACGCTGGGAAGGGCGCGCCCGGGCGCAGTCTCACTAGGCCGCTCGCGCCGATATCGATTGCAGACTCATGACATCTTGCGGGTGACGTTCCGCCCGGCTCGACGGGCCGTCACTGCCGCCTACGATGGAGCCATCGACCGTTCAAACCATCAAATATTTCGACCGGTCTCTTCACTGATGCCAGCCACGCCGGCGCTCTTCCCCGCCCGCTCCACGTCGCGCCCGACTTTGGGTCCCTGTACATCGCCGGCTGCGGCCCACGGACATAATCGCCAGCAGCCCTCACCTTGCTACCAGTAGCCGTCTTCGCTGTCGCCGTCCCCGCACTTCCGTCAACCAAGAACTTGTCTCGGTTCTTAGCGCTTGCAATCCAGCCGGGCGCTCGGCCATGTCCGGTCCACGTCGCGCCACTCTTCGGGTCGCGATATTTGACCGTGGGAGTGCCCCTTTGGTGACAGTCTTCGCGCCGGCCTTCTTCGCGCGTCCCTTGCCGCCAGCATGCGCATCGATATCAGCGGTCGTCAAACCGTGCTTTTCCATAAGGTCACGAATTTTCTCGATGACGCCCGACGACTGTTTCACGACTAGCGCTTCGGCCTGCTGTTCCAGTTTTTTGATTTTTGCCTGCATAGATTCCAGAGTTGCCATCTTTCTTCTCTCCCGTTGTATTGCTCGCACTATGCCATGCCGTCCGCTCATGTACTACCTCCACTACGGTTGTGAAGGCAGGCTGACATAGTTTGTCGGTTCGCCGCTGTGTGTCAACGCGGATTTCCGAATGATGCCAATCCGAGGCGGCCCCATCACACGAACAGTCCTGCAACGGTTGCGCCTGAAGGGGAGCACCTCGGACTTCACCTACGCCCGCTCAGTGGCGCTTCTCATAATGGTCGCCCGTGCGAGCGTTTTTGTAATGCCCACCCTTATGTGATGAGCCGTGGCCGCCTGAGTAGTGGCCGCCGCGGGCCTCAGCTATGGCAGGAACGATGAAACTCGCGCAGATAAGCGCGGTGATGATTGCCTTCACGATTTCCCCTGATGCGCTGTTTGTCGACGTCAGTGTCGACGAAGGGAATATCGGCTCGTCGAGCACTAAAGCG